>JALCBQ010000151.1 GCA_028066335.1 Pirellulaceae bacterium | reverse complement strand
TATCCTCGGAATGCTCGCATTTGGACTCGGCCGACAAGCCCCCAAAAAGAAGAAAGTGGCAGCCTAGCTTTACTACCATTCTTCCCCGATAACAAGAAAGGCCACCCGGTAAGGTGGCCTTTCTTTTGTCTATCTGTTTTGCTCTGTTTTGCCGTTTTGCTTTCCCCCGTTTGGTTTGGGGTACCATGTTTTTAGCGAGCTTTATTGGGGAAACCTGTAACTGACGACCTGGTGTCGACTTTTACAAAATTCGACCTCTCCTTTTTCAATCCAGCTCGTCGTCGTCATCAAAATCATCATCGTCCAGATCATCGTCGTCGTAGTCGTCGTAATCATCATCGAAATCGTCATCAAAGTCGTCGTCGAAATCGTCGTCCAGATCATCATCTAGGTCATCGCCGACATCTTCCCATTCGTTCTCTTCAAACCCATTGTCATCGTCGTCATCGTCATCCAGCTCGTCGTCATCATCGACGTCGTCGCTCTCTTCTTCATAAATGTCGAGCGCCCACAACTGTCCCGCACGGCCAATGCCTTTGTAAAAACTCCCCTCTGCCTCTTGCTGGCAATCTTCATAAAGCCCTAATACCGACTGTCGTTTTTCAAGAGATGTTGTTGCCGTCATGTGGTGGACTCCGTTATAAAAATGAGGGGACAGAAGAGTTTATTTTTTCGTATCTATTGAATTTGAGTTTTGATATTTTCAGTATAAACTTCAAACGTTACCCGCTGGGCCAGACTTCTTTTTCGCCTCTCTTTTGAAAGCAATTAAGAAAATCCAAAGGCTAATATAACGTTCTGTTTTACCATGGCAACAAGGAAGTCGCCCAGGTGGGCCACTTTTCTCTTTTTTCTGGTGCCAAATTTTTCCTCTATACCGGGGGTGGCTCTACGAATATTCGCATAAAAAAGTCTTCATAACACCTGAAAACCTAAGCCTCCAAAGACTCCCTTTGACTTTCCTCTATTTTCGGCAATTTTTCAATATTCTTTAGCCCAAAAACTGACAAAAATTTCTTTGTTGTTCCATAAAGATAGGGCCGTCCCAGTTCGGTACTTTTCCCGACAATTTTTACCAATTTTCTCTCCAAAAGTTGTTTTAAAATATCACCACAATCGACACCACGTATCGCCTCGATTTCGGGGCGGGTCACCGGTTGCTTGTAAGCGATAATCGCCAGGCTTTCCATTGCCGGAGTCGATAACTTCTTTTCCGAGGAAACCATTCCGGAGAGGAGAATCCAGCGGTGAAACTTTCGCCGTGTTAATAATCGATACCCACCTGCGATTGCCTCTATGGTAAAGCTACGTCCATTTTCGTCATATTTTTTCTTCAGCTTTTTTACAATCTTTGCCCCTTGTCGACCACTCTCAAGTCCGGCTAACTTCGTGATCTTTTCGGTCGTTAGAGGCTCTTTGGCCAAAAACAAAATGGCCTCAACTGCCTGATGTTGCTCCAGTTCGGTTCTGCCGTCAACCTTTTCGTCCTCTTCGCGATAAAGACCAGCTCCCTCTGTCGGTGAGACGTGGCCCAAACCATCACTCCCCTTGAGAGAACCACCAAACGGTTGCCTCCCTCTTTTTATTAAAAAGAAATTCCACCGACGCAGCAAAGTCCCTCCCCCTGAACCTTTCTTCCAGGTTTTCTTCTTTTGTTGCCACTGATTGGGGACGCCCCATTTCACCTTTTACCTGGCCCTTCCTGCTTTCTTTCTCTCGTTTTTTATCGTCGACTTCTGACCTTTGAAACAAACTTTTGGTATTATAGTAGGTTCCACAATTCGGGTGAATTCCATTTTCTCTCTATTTTGGAGTCTCGTACCTTAAAATCGCCCTCCTTGAGCAAGCCAAATTAACAAAAACAATGGCCAACAATAAAAAGAAAATAAAGCTTACACCTCAAGAGGAGGGGTACCTTAGCGATCTTTCCCGGAAAAAAAGGTACTCGCGTCAACCGAAAAAATTAGGCTCGCTTCTTTCACGGCTCATGGCTCGCCGTGGCTATGGCCAGGTTGCCGCAATGGAGAATCTACAAACGGCCTGGCAGGAGGTCGCCGGACGCCTCGCCCAAGGGAGCCGTGTTCTTAAACTCGAAAAAAATCGACTGGAAATCGGTGTTAAGAGCTCGGTCGTTATGCAGGAACTCCAATTTAATCGGCGACGCTACCTAAAACAATTAACGACCAAACACAATCTAAATATCGACGATTTACACTTCCGTATCGTCCCGCACTAAATCTGGCCCCCTCACCGATGCCCCCTCTTGCTCCCATTTACCAGATAGTGTTAATCGTCCAAATCGATGTCGACCTCTCGCTCGACCGCCGGACTCTCTTTGATCGCCTGAATAAGAGTCGCCCAACCTTTCTCGGAGTATTCCTGCCATTGCAGCTCCCCCTCACTTTTGGCATTGGCAAATTCCTCCTGCGACCGCTCTGATTCTCTTTGGGCTATTTCCAATAACTTTTTTTTGAAATCATCAAATGTTAGCTTTTGTGGAATAATCGCAAAAAAATCGCCCATGTCGTAGTACCTGCCTTCACGGGCCATATGGACGATAATAGGCCATAAAAGGTCACTACGGTCGGGATACCTCGCCGACCAATCGTCTACCGGGTCGCTTTCAAGACCATTGACGTAATAGATTTCACTCGAAAGATATTTTAACAAGACCGCAGCCCCGGTCTGTGGGGTATAACTTTCCATCCCACGGTAATAGTAATAAAAAGATCGGCTCCCACTCCCCTGCTTTGGAGTAAAGAGGACAAGGTCTTGGCGCATCTCGGTCGGCTTGGGGCCGACCCACGCAAAATACCCCTGAGCGGAAAAATGTCGCCGTATATTTTCAATCGATATTTCCGGAGAGAAGTACGTTGTATCGTTCCGATTTACTCGGTAAAGAGGTTCCTCGGAAAAGGGTAGCTGCGTATACGAAAATTGCGTTACTTCAAAGCGATCCGAATCGAACTCTCTCCCGACATACTGACTCGCCGAGACGATCCAAATGCCCAAAAGAAAAGTGCAGCCCAGAGGCAACAAAATAAAGAGAAAGATTGACCAAAGGCACCCCCTTTTCCCTTTACTCTCCTTTTGCCTAGGCAGACTCGTTGTTTGTTTCATTACGCTTTACCTGTTTTGCCCCTTGAAGTCGATATGACCTGTTAGCCTGCCCCCTACTGCCGAATGATATCCAACGACAGTATAGACAACTTTTTCACAGAGAGCAAACGTCCTGTAGAGACAAAACTCCCCCTTAGTGCTTTGAAAAGAAGTCTTTTGACACTTCCTTAAGCTTTACTTAGCGGCGGACAATTTCAACAATTTTTTCCGTCGCCCACGAAACCTCCTCGACCGTATTAAAGACCGAAAAGCTAAATCTCACCGCCGATTTTACGGTCTCTCTATCGATTCCCATCGCCAACAAAACGGGCGAAGGCTCGGGGGAACCACTTGAGCAGGCCGCCCCCGTTGAACAAGCGATCCCAACCATATCGAGCGCCATAAGGAGCTCCTGACCGTTTTTTCCAGGGAAGCTTATATTGGAAACATGGGGGAGACGTACTCCGTTCCCTCTCTCCTCTTCGTTGGAAGTTGAGGCGCCCCCATGAACAATAATGTTCGGCAACTCCCTAAGAAGACGTTCCTCAAAGAGCTCTCGTAACTCCATGAGGTGCTGACGGTATTTTTCCTCATTCTCTTCCCAGGTCATTAACGCCGTTGCAAACCCGTGGGCCAACTCAGGGGTTTGGGTACCCGGACGAATTCCCAGTTGCTGAACACCACCAAAGAGGAGTGGATCGGGCTGCAAGAACGCCAGAGGATGCTCACCACTGGTTTGATCTGGCAAAACACTTTCACCTGCTGCCTCTCCTTCTGTCCCACCACCACGCAACAACAACGCCCCGATCCCCTTAGGACCATGGAGCTTATGAGCTGTTACCGTCATTGCCGAAAAACGTCCCCCACGGAAACTAAGGTCAACCTTTCCCATCGCCTGAACAGCATCGGTATGAAACAAAACCCGATGGCGAGCACAACTGTCGGCAATTTCCTCGACTGGCTGCATAACGCCCGTCTCGTTATTACCATACATAACACTTACAAGGGCCGTTTTTTCCGAGATCAGTTTTTCAAAATGTGCAAGGTCGACGACTCCGTTACGTAACGTTTTCACTCTATGTAAAACATAGCCACGGTTTTGCATAACCTCGGCAGCCCTCGCCACCGAAGGATGTTCCACCGACGAGATAATAATTTCCTTTTTTAAAGATCCCTCCCCCTTTTTCTCCAGGGCAGTTACCCCCAAAATCGCCAAATTATTCGCCTCGGTCCCTCCGCTGGTAAAGATCAGGCGGTCTCCGTCGGTAACGTTTGCCCGACCGCCAAGGTACCGAACGATCGAATCCTCGGCAGCCGACAACACCTTGCGTGCCCTTCGCCCAAACTGATGAGAACTCGACGGATTGCATAACCCCAAAGAGTAGGCCTCTCCCATGGCACTGGCGACCTCGGGGAAAAGGGGCGTCGTCGCATTATTATCAAAATACCCACCACCTTCCAGACGCCCCCCGTACACCTTGCCTGCCAATGGCTCACCCTCTTTTACTTTTTAATGTGCTCAAAAAACAAAACAATTCGCCCAAACTAGCTCCTCGAAAGGGGCATAACGACGTAGTCGTAGTTATCTTCTGCGGAAAAGACGGCTGGGCGGCTATCTTCTTGTAGAGAGATTTTAGCAACCGATTCAGGCCCCAAAACCTTCAGAAAATCAGAAACAAATCGATGGTCAAGGGTTATCTCAACGGGTTCATTTTCATAAGTAACGGGTAATTCGACTTCAGAATTCCCAATCTCGGAGGTCGAGGCCGACATTTTCAAGCGACCACTCTCAAAGGAAAAATCAATCCCACGACTTTCATCGCTGCTTACGATCGCCGCCTGACGCAACGCCGAATAGAACGGCCCGACCGTCAAATCGGCACGCAATTTATTCTCCTTACTCGACTGAAAGACCTCTTTCCATGCCGGAAAACGCCCCTCGACAAGGAGAGCCGACAAAACGACCCCATCGGCCTTAAAGTGGATCTTATTTTCACTGGTCCCTATCCAAATATTCCCCTCGCTCGCTCCCAAGACCCTCTCGAGAGTCTGCATCGCCCGACTAGGGACAATGACCATCTTTTCCCCTGTTGTGTGTCCCTCGACGGCGGCAGCGATCGATTCCATCTTGGCCAGACGTCTCCCATCGGTAGCGACCATGATCGCCTTTTCATCTTGTAACTCGAACAACACCCCCCCTAACGCGTAGCGACTGCTTTCGTTATCAGTCGCAAAGAGGGTCCGGCGAACCATCTCTTTAAAAAGTGGAATGTTCATCTCGTGGTACTTTTCACTTTGCCAGTCATCGACGACAGGAAAAAGATCAGCCGACTCGACCGGCAACTCGAAATGGACCCCATCTCCTTTGACATCGAGCTTGCTTTCTTTGAGCTCAAGCTCGATCTTTTCCCCACGATTTTCTTTTAAAATGGAGCCAAAACGGGCGACGGGTAAGACGGTAAAACCAGGTTTTTCGACCTGACACCCCTCGGTCTCAACACGGATACTAATTTCGGTATCGCTAGCGACAAGGGTCACTTTTGAATCGGTCGCCTCGACCTTGACATTTTGCAAAATCGCCTTCGGACTTCGCTGGGGGGCTACCGAGGCGGCTGCGGCAAACGAAGATAAAAATTTAGCACGATCGAGCGTTATCTTCATAACAATAAACCTTTTGTTTACGTTTCTTTAAATACCTTAAGAT
>JALCBQ010000003.1 GCA_028066335.1 Pirellulaceae bacterium | reverse complement strand
GAGGTCAGGGTCGTAATGGTGGTGCTGGCCAAGGAGGTCAGGGTCGTCAAGCCGGTGCTGGTCAAGGTGGTCAGGGTCGTCGAGCCGGTGCTGGTCAAGGAGGTCAGGGTCGTCGAGCCGGTGCAGGTCAAGGCCGCCCAGGTGGTCAAGGCCGTCGACCTGGTGGTGGTCAAGGTCGTCGACGTCGTGGCGGTGGTGGCCCTCAAGTCGCTGCTGGTACCTACGCTGTCCGTCTTACTGTCGGTGAAAAGGTCTATGTCGGTACGATAACCGTCCGCGAAGATCCTTTGCTAACCAGTAGCAACTAAGCTTTTAGCACGCCTTGCATACTCTGCATTGCAAATTTTGTGAATATCTTGACAAAGCGGCAAGCGATTTCGTTTGCCGCTTTGCTTTTTTAAAGCCTATAATTAGAATGGAAACGACTGCCTCTTTATACTTTGACAGGAGTCACCCCATGAAACGGTCTCAAGTGATTGCTTATTTGCTTGTTGGAACGGTTCTCTTCTCAGGAGAAAACGCCCTGCTATGCGTTCAGGCGAATATGCATCTTCAAGATAAAGCCAAGGGCAAAGTCACTTCTCAAAAACAGATGAAAGATGGTTCCCCTTCCTGGTCACCGGACGGAACGAAAATTGCATTCTATTCAGAGCGAAATGGTCAAGGTGATATCTATCTTATGAACGCCGATGGGACCGGTGAAAAGCAGTTGACCAATACGTCAGCCGACGAAGGATACCCGACATGGTCTCCAGATGGTAAAGAGCTGCTCTTTGATACCAATCAAGATGGGAACTACGAAATATACCTAATGAATATCGATGGGACGAATATACGGCGACTTACAAACCATCCGGGGAATGACGTTTCGGCGACTTTCTCACCTGATGGAAAGACGATTGCCTTTATGTCGAATCGAGTTCTTGATCGGACAATGCAAATATTCCTTATGGATGCAGATGGTTCTAGACAACGACGTTTTTCCCATGGTGGAACATTTTGGTTTCCGCAGTACTCACCGGATGGTTCAACGATTATTTGCCATGTCCATCGCGATGTCCATCTATTACCAGTTGAAGGAAAAGAGAAAAAACGACTTACGACGGATCCGCAAAATGGGATGTACCCTAGCTGGACTCCAGATGGGAAAGAGGTCGTTTTTATGTCGTGGAGAAGTGGCGAAACACGCATTTATAAAATGAACGTTGACGGTTCAGAGCAAAAGGAAATACCGATTCCACTTAAAGGCGAGTTAATCGATCCTCGGGTCTCTCCTGACGGAAAGTCGATCCTCTTTGTTCATGTCCCACTGGGCATGAACAAGGAAGGTAAGGCAATGGGCGAAGACAAGAAGGGAGCGAAAGTAATATACCGTTGCGATCTCAATGGAGAGAATTTGAAAAAACTCTCCAAATAAAAAACAGGTCGGCTGCGGCAAATCAAATACAATCTGTGTAAAGAGGCTGTTCGAAAGAAGTTCTTTTCTTACGTCGGTTGCAATTTTGGCTTATTACCAAATGTCTGTGAAATACCGTAGTGAACGCCTTGAAAGATTGTTTGTAATTCTTGTTCAGTGATAGAAAGAGGTGGAAGAATCACTAAAACATTCCCAAGGGGTCGTAACCAAACTCCTTTTTCTAGCGCACCATTACAAATTTGGATGCCAACTTTTTTGTCCCACGGGAAGGGTGTTTTGGCTTGGCGGTCTTGAACAAATTCAACGCCAGCAATGAGGCCTAGTTGTCGAATATCGCCGACCTCCTCGTATTCGTTTAGTTCGCTTAGTAGTTTGGTAAAGAGTTTTGCCTTCTCACGAACGTGGCTCAGCAGGTTTTCATCTTCGAATAGATTTAGGCTTTCCAGAGCCAATGCCGCCCCTAATGGGTTGCCACTATAGGTATGGCCGTGAAAGAGGGTTTTCGATTCGTGGTATTCACCCAGGAAAGCATTCCAGATTTCGGTTGTTGTCATTGTAATTGCCAGAGGTAAATATCCTCCAGTAAGCCCTTTGCCGGTACATAGAATGTCAGGGTGGACTCCTTCTTGTTCCGAGGCAAAGTAGGTCCCACTCCTGCCATTTCCTACGGCGACTTCGTCAGCAATCAGTAGGACATTGTACTTTTGGGTAAGCCTCCGAACTTCTTTAAAGTATCCCTCGGGGTGTTTCAACATTCCAGCGGCACATTGCATTTTGGGTTCTATAACAAAGGCGGCTAATTCGTGGTGATGTTTTTCCAGAACTTCTTCAAGTTGATTGGTATAGAACGAGCACGCCTCTTCTCGGGTGACTCCTTCGGGTAAGCGGTAGTTGTCAGGGGTAGGCAAACGCAATACTTCAAAAAGAAGAGGATGAAACATTTCGTGAAAACGGGCAACACCACCAACACTCACACTGCCGAGTGTGTCGCCGTGGTAGGCATCGGTAAGGGCCAGGTATTTTCGTTTTTGAGGTTTGGGGTTTTCTTTTTGTTGCCAATACTGAAAGGCAATCTTTAGTGCGACTTCGACAGCCGAAGAACCATCGCTTGAGAAAAAGGTATGTTCGAGCCCCTTTGGAGCGATTTTGGGTAGGCGATGAGCAAGCTTTATTGTTGTATCGTTCGCCATGCCAAGTGAGGTGACATGAGAGACTCTTTCAGATTGTTTTTTAAGGGCGGCGTTAAGGCGTGGGTGGTTATGGCCATGGAGGTTACACCAAAGAGAGCTTACCCCATCAAGAAAGGCGTTGCCCTGAAGGTCATAAAGTGTTGCGCCATGACCTTTAGAGATCACGAAGGGCTCATATTCGGCCATTTGTGTGAATGAGTGCCAAACGTGTTTCTTGTCCCATTGTTTGAGTTGCTCAATCGTTGGTTCGTTAGAATGATCCATGGAAGAGGGTTTTCTCTAGAAGAGGTTATGAAATATTCATTGGCTCTTAATTTTATTTTGCAAGATAGGTGTCTTGCCAGAGGCACCCACCCCATGACCAACCGACCCCGAAGCCAATAAGCATGTTTTGTTGTTTGGGAGTGAGTATTTTTTTGTTTCGAAGTTCATGAATGAGGATTGGTAAAGTCGACGAAACCGTATTACCAAAATCTTTCAACTCAAGAGGCATTTGGTCTTTTTTAATTTCAAGCGTATCTTGAAGCTGTTCCATCATTTTGAGAGTCGCTTGATGGAGTAGAAAAAGGTCGACTTCAGGTTTGGCAATATTTGCTTTTTCTAGAATCGAGTCAACGAGTTTGGGAATTGATTCAACGGCAAAGGTAATTAAAGCGGGGCCGTCCATAAAGAGCTCACTAGCCCACCGTTTTCTTCGTGAGGTCGGTATGGCCCCTTCTTTGGGACGTGCCCCCTGCTCATTCACGATGAGGGTCCCTGCCCCTTTGCCATCAGTTCCTAATTCAAAGGTAGAAAGGGTTGGGACGGGAGAAGATTCTACAAGAGTTGCCGTTGCGGCGTCGCTAAAAATTGTCCTTAACGAGCGATCAGCTTTATCGATATAGTGCGAATAGGTTTCAGCAGTAATAAAAAGAATCCTTTTGGCCATACCACTTTGAATGAGGCTGTCGGCCAACGAAAGGCCATAGACGTAACCTGAACACCCCAGGTTAAAGTCAAGAGCGCCAATATTTGTCCTTAGGCCAAGTCGGTCCTGTATTATGCAAGCCGTTGTTGGAAGTGGGTAGTCGGGGGTTTGGGTACAAAAAAGAAGATAGTCAATCGAATCGGGTGAGACGTTGTACTCCTGGAAAAGCTTGTTTGCGGCCTCAACGCCAAGGTCGGAAGCACATTCCCCGGGAGCAGCGATATACCGTTTTTCGATGCCGGTCTTGCTCGCAATGAGGTCCATGTTCCATCGGGGACATTCTTCTTGCAGTTGTTTGTTTGTTTCGACGTTTTCAGGAAAGTGAATAGTGATCGGGCCAATCTCTGCGTACGACACACTGGGAACCTTTGTTTAAAGCTATATTAAAAATGAAAGTCCCTCTATTTTGTCACAAGTAGATGAGGTAGACAACGGGTGAATCCGAATAGTTTTTTGTTGATTTTGAGCTTTAGGGAGTGCCAATAAAGCAATTGACACTCCAAGGAAAGATTTCTATACTCTGCCCGGAAGATTTCTTCTATATAAGGATAAAAATATGGGACATTATTGTGGTCGGACTATTTTGTTGATGGTCGGGGCAATTTTTTGTAGTGGGATCGTTGGAGGCCGTGACCTTTGGGGACAAGCTAAAACGAGTTTTTCCTGGCCAGTGGAAAAGAGGATGGGCATATACAGGCTTCACGCAACGTTTTCTTTACCAGAGCTACCAGAGGTCGAGCAAGAACTTTTGTCACTTGAGAAAGAACTTACCGAAAAATTAGAAATTCCCTTTATCAAGAAAGACATCCATATTTATCTTTTTGCCTATCAAAGCTCATATGAAGCTTATTTAAAAGAGCATTTCGGAGAGTTGCCTTATCGACGGGCGATGTATGTTCAAGGAAAAAACACGAGTATGGTCTTTGTTTATTACCATCCCGAGCTAATAACTGATTTGCGCCATGAAGCGACCCACGCGTGGTTAAATAATTCGTTCGATTCCCTGCCTCTCTGGTTAGATGAGGGGTTAGCCGAATATTTTGAGGCCCCGTCTGCTCAAGGGCGGCAGACAAAGGAGAGTGAGCTTAGCGATCTTTTCAAGAAAGCTTCCCCTGCAGCAACTTCACTGAACTATCTTAAAGCGAAGGCAAATCTTAGTGATATGGTTCATGATGACTATTTGTTAGCTTACGGTTGGGCCCGTTTTGTACTGAATGAACCTTCTCTTTTGAAGTCACTGAAAAACTATCTCAAAGGGCGTTTGGCGACGAATCCTGTTGGAGGAGAAGAGTTTTTAACGAGTCAAGAGGTTGACTTTTGGGTAGACTCATTTCGAAAATCGATCCATAAGAACGTCCCTTTCGAAAAATAGCCTAGTGTTTTTAAAATAACCTGTTGAAAGAGGGTGATTTAGAGACTTTTAGGGGACTGTGAGCTAGGCTCAATTTTCATTAGCTGACGACCGATATTCGTAATAGTGGGCAAGGATGCTCGCGAAAGCCGGCTGTAGCTTCTTTCCAAGGGACTGGATCATGAATTTCTTCTATTTGCCTCGAATGCTCTATTTTTCAAAGCCGACGCATCAGCGGGTACTCTATAAATATCTTCTTAACAATCCTCTCTCTTCAATCGTTGAAATTGGCCTTGGTAACGGAGAAAGTGCTCTGGAAACACTCAATTTTATTGAGTATTGTCAGAAGAAAAAATGGAAGTCGAGAAATCCCTCAGATCGACGTTTGCGATACACGGGGATTGATCTTTTTGAAATGGGCAAGAAAAAAAATCTAACTTTAAAAGAAACTTACCAAAAATTGCGTCAAACATCTGCCCAGATCCGCCTTTTACCCGGAACAGCCCAATCCGTTTTACCCCGCTATGCGAATACTCTTTTGAAAATTGATTTGATTCTTATTTCAAACGAAGAATCTGCCACTTCATTACAAGAGTCATGGCGTTATCTACCACGAATGCTTCATCCGCGGTCAGTACTTTTTTGGGAACAAGGTTTGGGGGAAAGCTCTACCCTTAAAAAATATACCTTTGGTGAAATCCAAAGGGAGCAAGAGGAAAAGCGGACTGCTGCCTAGTAGCCGTTTGGCTCAGGTTTTTCCGAAGCTACTCTTCTAGCTCGCTTAAGTTTTGTGCTTTGTTATAGTGAGTTGTTACACGTGGGGATTAGCCTGGAGGCCATGTCATTTGGCGACCACCAAGAACATGATAATGGAGATGAGGTACTTCTTGTCCCCCTTCATCGCCACAGTTCACGACAACACGGTAGCCATTTTCTAGTCCAAGCTGGTTGGCTAAACCAGGTATAACAAGCCAAATGTGTCCAAGCAGTTGATGATCTTCTTCGGTAAGTTCATTAAGAGAGGGTATCTCTTTCTTGGGAATAACGAGGACGTGTGTTGGGGCTTGTGGATTTATGTCGTCAAAGGCCAGGCAAAAGTCATCTTCAAGGTGAATATTGGCAGGTATTTCTTTGGCAATGATTTTCTTAAAAATCGATTTTTCTTTCATAACATTTCCTCGTAAAAAAGAGAGAGCCTTATGTAATACCCATGGGCTGTATCATAAACAAAATAAAGCCCACGGACAAGAAACGTGGGCTTTTATAGAGAGGTGTTTATATGTCAATTTCACAAAACTAGGGGGTCGCTGAGTTTTGAATTTCGGCGCGACTCCTTCTTCTTCGTCTTTTGGGTTTAGCATTGGTCCACTCCTTCGTTAAGGTTTCGAAAACCTCAGGAGATTCATACCGAACAGCTCCTTTATCAGGTATTGGGCCAATGAGACCACGAAAAACGGGAAGCCCACGTAAGGAAAGATCGGTACTGCAATCATCAATTCCGATTTGTTCGTGGGTTCTAAGGAGGGTGTCTTGAGAGGGGTAATCTTTGATTCGTAGGCCACCTTTGCTATCGCGGGTGACGACTCGATAGGTACGTTCTTTAGTCATTGCTTATTCTTTGAGACCTTGAAGAACAACAATGACGGTACGAAATAACTCCGTTTAATTCGGTGCCGCCGAGAATTTTACGTTGGTTCCTTGTTCATACACTTCGTCATTTATTGGTAAAAAAAAGAGAGATCGTCTCTAGAGAGGTTTAACGGTTTTAATTGTCATAATCGGCATGGGACTTTATGGAGCCCTTCATCGTAAAGAGTCGAGAGGGTTTACTTCTAAAAAGTCACAGGGAAAAGAACAAATGGGCCTTGTCTCTGGGGAAAGAAGCCGATAAATTGAGACCTCAGCCACGAGCTAAATAGGACCGACAATGGAGGGTAGGCGAATTGGCTAGCAACCTGATTCGAAATCAGGCGCCGGTTATCCGGTTGCGGGTTCGAGTCCCGTGCCCTCCGCTTCTCACAAAATACCTTTAAAAAGAGCAAACGACCGAGGTCGTTGCTCTTTTTACTTCTGGTTTTAGGTTTTATTTGTCTTTACTTCTGCTCACCTGTCTTTGTTCATACTAGGGGCAAGGGGCGAAACGGTAATAGATGAAACAGATGGATGAATGTAGGAATAGCTTAGGCTTCGAGAGGCTATGTAGACCATGCTACGTAGACCGTACTGGGGCGTTGATGTACTCAGCCTAAGGGTATAGACATTTTATGAAAAGAGAGGGTGCTGGCCAGGGCTACATAGTCTTTGCTTTTTAATCTAAGACGGCCTCAGCCATTGATGCGTTAAACCATCCATAGGTAAGGCTAGAGCTTGGGGGGGCTGCGACGTGGTTTTCGGTCTTGCATTCGAAGCTGTTCATCAACACCGGGAGGTGGCGTTCCGCCATTGCCTTGATTAATACGGGGCGGATCAATATTGGTATAAGATTCGGTCCATTGCCAGCCGAGAGGTACTTTTAGTTCTAGAGCAGCTAAATGAGCCCAGGGGGTTCCAGGATGTTCTCTGAGGACACGTTCAAGGTATTGTTTTGAACTTTCTTGCATTGTTTTTAAGCGGCTATTGACCGTTACTTGATCGGAATGAACAAGGATCCAGGTATTATTTGCTGGATTTTGGAAAGAGATTCCCCGCTTGGCTTGAGCCAACATCGCATTGTACTGTTCAGTCCGAACTCGTGCGGCTAATGCGCGTCCCATCGCAAGGTCGTAGCTTGCCTGCCAACGAAGGTTCTCTTCTTTTTTACGAGCCCCTTCGCCAAGTTTTAATGTGTTGTAGACCTGTTGTTGACGAGGTTCCAGGACAGCGGCAACTTTTTGGGCCTCTGTAAGCTGAGCTGCCAAAAATGCTTCGTTCCGTTTGACAAAACGGAGACGAGGAGTCTCCATTTGCCCAATCCAGGAGAGGCTTGCTGCCTGAATAAGAGCTTGCCGGGCTTTATTTTTGCTGAGTCGTTTTAAGTACTCTTTTTGAGGAAGGTAGTCGGGGCGATAACGGCGCATTACTTCGGGATCAAAAAAGTGTTGGAGGTGAGAGGCAAAAGGATCGGTCTCGCGGCGGCTTACATGACGGCCAATTTTACGGTTTGGGTGTGTCGTAAAATATATTCCACCTGTCTCGTAGGCGAGGCGAGTTAAAGCATAAGGTCCAAAACCAGAATCGATAGGCGCTTCTCGCTCGTTCGTTCCAGAAAATTGAATCCGAATTCGTTCGGGAAGGCAAGTTTCTGGCCCTTGATTAACGATTGACCATTGTGGCGACTGGTCATACTGTGGGTCAGGGTCGACCCATTTGATATAGCTCTCTGCACGGCCAAAAGGGGCGGGAACCCCAATGACATAAACAGGGATTTGATACCGATTGCACTGAGTGACCGTATCTTCAAGAAGATGAACGTCGTCACCGACTTCATCGGTTACCAGTACAAACATCACGTTTCGACGTGGCTCTTTCGTTCGGGTGTCTCTTCGGCGGTATCCCTTATATTCCTGAACAGCTGAGTTAAGAGCCAAAAAGATATTCTCAACCCCTGAATCGTCGACCTCTAATGCGTTGATCGCTTCTTTGATTTCCTGAAGATCCTGGGTCGGTTGAGGAGTTTGTAACTTGACATGATTCCCAAATGAAACAATTGAGGTTAATAGTGGTTCGTCTTTGTTTTTAAAACCTGAGTGTTCGGCGACTTCGGCAACACCGAGCTCTTTATAAATTTGATCAAACCGATTTTTAATTTCTTCTCGCTGCTGTGTTAAACTGCCCGACTCATCAAAGAACCAAACGACGAGGGTTGGTCGTTCTTCTAATGAGTTTAGAATTTCATGAGTAACCCGATCAACGGCCCCCTTGGCGTCGGTGACACCTTCGCCCGCAAGCCCTTTGACTTGGATGGATTCGTCAAAATGCAGGGCGGCAACTGGCTGGACGACTTCAGAAACTTTCAGTTCAGTATTTTCAAGAGGAATGATCGAGTCTATCGTTGGGATTGCAGCAGATAGAGAAACCGTCGGTGCTTCTAGTTCGCTGGAGTCAAACCCTTGGGCACTTGCAGCACCAATTTCGTCTGAAAATTCTTCACTAAACTGAAACTCGGAAGGGAGCTCTAATTCTTCTTGTGGAACGTGTGATTCCAGAAGAGTCGTTTGGTAGACGTGCTTTGAAATTTCATATCCGAAAAACGAGGCCGCCAAAAGAAGCACAAAATGTACCAAGAGACTTACAACCCACGCAGGGGCGATAAATTTGGTCTTGGTAAATTTTGGAGCCCCTTTCAGGGGTTTTGAATTCTTGAGAGAGTCCTCGGCCGATGAAAGAGTGGTACTCATATAATCAGCTCGTCTTAAGAAGAAAAGAGAGGCAGAGTAAACGGATAGCGACTGTTATAAATACAACGGCGCATGGTAGCCATTGTAGAAAAGAAATCTGCCTATGTCTAGTTTATTGTAAAAATTATTTGTCGTGGGAAAGGAGCCACATTTCGTTGATCTCTTCGGTATCAGGGATATAAATTTCGACACCGACAGGGAGTGAGCTCGGGGTCAAAAGGCAATCGCGGTTCCGATTGAACAGAAGGTTTGCTGCTTGTTCGGTTTTATAGTACTTCTGAGAAATACTACTGAGTGTGTCGGTATCTTGAATTTTATGGTGGCAAGGTTCAACTTCAGTAAGGATCAATTGGTGTTTTGTCGTTCTGGAGTTGTCGGCATGAGACATCTGGTTGGGATTGATCTTCGGAAACAAGTCGGTCGATGAAAAGCCTTGATTAGAAACGATAGGGGACTCTCGTTTATCGAATCGGGAGTTTCCCCACAACGGAGACAATGGGTCGCTTTCCCGGACTTTTTCTAACGGCAAGGAATTTTGGGCAGCTACTGTTGTTTTTTGAGACGCCTTGAGGGGGGGAGAGAAAATTGCTGTGTCGTTCCCATTGTCAGGGATAGCTTGCCGAAACGGGAGCGCGTGGGGTGCCGATATCTGAAGACTGAGAGAGTTTTCACGTCGAGAAATTCGTTCCTGGGAACCTTCAGAGGAGAGGGCCCCCTTCCAGAAAGGAAGTGCGCTAAAAATACCACCCGCCAAAACGAGAAGCCCAATTGTTATTCGTGGCATAGGGGACATACATCACCTAAACTGTGGCCCACTCCATGTTTGGCGCACAATCTCAAAAGGTCATTGCCTCTACTCCTGGAGACAATTTGCATGACAGAGATCACATAATGCTAGGTATATTGTTCCCCACTAAGGGCAAAAAGAGGGCGATTCATTGGGAAAAGTTCTCTATTTTTCAGAGAATAGGGCCATAAGGGAGAGTTAGGTAAACTTTGCTGTCAATGTAGAGGTCCATGTATGAAAAATGGGTTCAAAAATAGGCATAAACATAAAAAAAGACCCCATGATCATGGGGTCTTTGGGTTTCAAAATGGGGTTTCAATCCCTTCGGCAATGGAGCTATTGGTTTTTCCGATTGGTTAGCCATAAGAGGGCTGGAGAAGCAATAAAAATTGAGCTGTAGGTACCAACCATGACCCCAATGAGAAGTGCAAAGGCAAATCCGTGAATCCCTTGGCCGCCAAAGAAGTAGAGAATCAACACAACGAGCAAGGTCGTGATCGAAGTTAGCAAGGTACGTCCAAGGGTTTGGTTGAGACTTTGATTAATCATTGATTCTGACAGGTCTGGATTTTTGCCTCGAACCTCTCGAATGCGGTCAAAGACGACAATCGTATCATTGAGCGAGTAACCAATAATTGTCAGGAAAGCCGCAACGATCGGGAGGCTGATTTTGAATTCCTCAATTTGCAGAAAGCCAAAAATATTCGATAACCATAAGCTTACTGCAATGGCGCCAAGCGTGATAAGGACATCGTGAACAAGGGCAATAACAGCTGCAATGCCGTAGGTAACCCGCTGAAACCGGATCCAGATATAGAGGATGATCCCTATAAGGCTCGTAATAATAGCTGTAATTGCAGTCACCTGGGCATCTCCGGCAACTTTCGAGCCAAATTTGCTCGTAGCTGGGAAAACAGGGCTGCTTTCAACGCGTTGCTTCAACTGGTCAAACACTTTTTGGGCAGAAGGACCGTCCGTAAGGAGATCAACGCTCCATTCCTTATATCCGACTCGGCTAAGTTGGTCTGAACCCGATTTTGCCCACTCTTCGTTATATGGAACAGGAGAGCCGACGAGCACGTTTGCCTCTTTCGCTGAGTTCTCAATAAGCTGAAGTAGAGCAGAGACACTAATAGGTGATTCAAACTCTAGTTTTGCCTGGGAGACAGCGGAGGCAGCTGGTTGAGAGGTTGAAAGATCAGGAGGGAGAAGAGCCTCTTGATCTTGAGCTGTCGTCTCTGTTGTGACCTCTTGGTTCTGTTGCGTGTCATCTTGGTTCTTTTCTTCCTTTGTTTCGGTAGCTTTTTGTTCATCTACCACCTTCTTTTCTTGCACAACAGTTTTAGAAGGGTTTTGCATATCTTGTCCTGAATCAATGATAGCAGTTGTTGCCAACAAAGAAGAGGAAAGTGTCGTCGAGGCCCAGCCTAGTTTTTCTTCGGTAGCGTCGGTTTTGATCTCTTCCTTTTTCTCCGCTTCCTTCTCCGTTTCGGTTTTATCAGTAGTTGTCTCGTTGGCGCTATTTGTCGTAACAGTTTCCGGTTTTGATTCCGTTTCGGGGGACGTCGTTTTAGGAGCCACCGTCGTCACGTCGATTTTCACCTGATGGGTAACTAGCTCGTTTGAGAAAATATTCTTGATCGTGTCTTCTAAAACCTTGGCATCTGTGATGGAGGTATCAATTTTCCATGCTGTCCCATCAGCTTGATCTCCAAACTGGTGCAGCATTGTAAGACTGAACTGAATATCTGAGATCTCTTCTAACCGGCTGAGCTCTTCTTTTCGGTCCGAGGTGAGATCTTCTGATTCAAGAGAGCTAGCCAATGAGTTTTTGAATTCTTGTGAGAGATTGTCTTGGAGCTTTGTGCGAATTTCTTTATCGGTTTGAGATTTAGTCAATAAAACGTGGACTGAGGTCCCCCCGTTAAAGTCGATGTCGAAAAGGCCTGCTCCACGGTAGTAGACAGCACCCATTCCAATAAATATCAATACGATCGACATAAAGCCGGCTATTTTTCGTTTCCCAATAAAATCGACGGCCGTATTTCCCAATATTTGGAGCATCGATAGTTTGGTATATAACCGAAGACGCTCTCCAAGGTCAAAGACCAAACGGGCACAAAAGATCGCCGTGAACATACTTACCAAAATACCCAAGATCAACGTAATTGCAAAACCCTTGATCGCTTCGGTTCCGATCCCGTAAAGGATAATACCGGTAATAAGTGTTGTCAGGTTTGCGTCAACAATCGTCGTTGTAGCACGACCAAAGCCGTTGGCAATTGCAAGGCGAAGAGAGGAGCCTTTATTGAGTTCTTCTCGGATTCTTTCAAAAATAAGGACGTTTGCATCGACCGACATACCAACGGTTAATACAAGGCCGGCAAGCCCAGGGAGGGTCAAGCTTGCCTGGATAAGGATAAGAAGTCCATAGACAAGGAGAAGGTTTGCCAAAAGGGCAAAACAGGCAACAATGCCAGCAAAACGATAATAGAAAACCATAAAAATGAGGACACAAATCATAGAAGCACCGATAGCGTACTTCCCTTTTTCAATCGTATCTTTCCCTAAAAGAGCGCTGATTTGGTTTTCACTAATAGGGGTCTTCTTCAAAACAGCTGGTAGGCGACCAGCCTTAAGAATTTCAGAAATGGAGACAGCCTCAGATCGCGAGACTCCATGGATGATCCCGTTTCCTACAATTTGACTTTCAATATTCGCTGCTGATACGAGTTGATTATCGAGAGTAATACAGAGAAGTTCATTAATGTTTTCACGTGTTAGGTTAGCGAATTTTCCGGTGCCGGCGGCATTGAGAGTGAATGAAATTGCGGGACGGGCATTTTCATCAGTTGTCGGACTCGCCGAAGAGAGGTCTTTCCCTTCAACGCCATACTCGTCAAGTCTCATTAAAACTTCGATATTATTTAAACCTTCCCAGCCTAGGGCACCATTGAAAATCAGGTCGCCGGTATTACCATTTCGGACAAGATGATACTCAGGTGACGGATTGACAACCAAAGGCTTCTCAACCTCGGGCAGTTTGGCAATATCAGGGTCAGTATTATCCCGTCCCATTTTAGTCCAAAGGCCGATTTGGTTTCCGTCTGCATCAAAGACATACTTGTTCAATTTTCGAAGAGGGTCGGCTGCTTGAGCTTCTGCTGCATCAAAGACCGCTTGGGCAGCACCTTGTTGGGAAAAGCGATTGGCCATAATACGAAAATTGAGCACGCCAGCCGTCTCGACCAGCTGCTTAATATGATCAATATCTGCTGACTCGACCGCTGGTACAATCACCTCGACTTGTGAGCTGCCACTTGAACGCACAACGACATCTTTTTCACCACCAGGGTTTACCCGTTTTTTCAAGGTCAAAACAAGCAGGTCGATATCAAATTCTGGTGCTGCAGCCGTATCGTCTTGCCCTTCTTCCCCGGAAGGATTGTTATTCGCCTTTGTCGCTTCCAGGTCGACTTCATAATTAAGGATGACACCCCCTTTAAGGTCGACACCCCATTGTGGTGGCTGGGTAAAGCTCAGCACTGCTGCACAAACAAGGACCGTTAGCACAAGACCGAATCTCCAGCCGTCGTCATTCATTCGAAGACGCTTCGCAAGGAAAATTCCTAAGACAAAGGGACCAATGGTGCAAAGGAGAATCGTTAAGAAATATAGGAAACCGGAGGCCGAAGAGGCAGTCTCGGTCGCTGGTGTTGTTTGAGCCAAGAAATGGAAAGGGTTCATAAGGAAGGCTTTCGTACCGGATGTATATTTGAGGTTAGAGAAATTAAATAGCCAATAAAGGTATTAACAGTGTTACCCTAAAATGAGTTAAAGGTATTTAGCAGGTAAATGTCATTTAAGTGGGTTAGCCCTTTTTTGAAGGGCTTTCCTTTTCCTCGTTGTTAACAATTGTTGCGACCGCACGGCGGGTAATACGTATTTTAGTGTTGTTTGTTTCATCAATTCGAATAACGACGTCGCCTGTCTCGGGGGTTACAGAGACGACCGTCCCATAAATGCCCCCAACCGTGCGTATTTTATCATTCTTTTTGAGGTTGTCTAACATCTCCTGATATGCTTTTTGTTGCCCTTTTTGAGGCCGCAACAAGAAAAAATAGGCTAAGAGCCCCAATCCCAAAAGAAGAACGACCGGGCTAGCGAGAAAATCAGACAATGTTTGTGCCTGCGGCTCCCCTTCGGCGAGTAGAAATGGAATCATTTTTGTACTTTCTTGTCTTCTACACGATCTCCTGGGAACTGCCCCTTCAGACGAGATCTTCTCATTCAATAGATAAACCCATGATCATACACACCGACCACCTAATTCACAAGAGCCTAAATAGAGGGCCGAGCCCCTTGAGGAGTATTCATTCCCTCCTGAAGGTTGAGAGGGAGCGATTCGAATGGCATGATACGTTTATTTGACCCATCTTACCCTGAAACGGCGGAACCAGAGGTGCATTTAGTTTTCTGGTGGTCGTGTGAGATTATCCCGTGTGAGCGCTTCATGGGCATCCACGGCATAAAAATTAGAGGCAATCTTAACTGCCAGGGTGTTTGTGAAATTCTTTTCAAAACGTCTGGAAGACATGTCAGAGGTCGCAACGGGAACAGTCGCTGGATACTTGTAGTCAAAGACTTCGTCACGAAACGCAAGCTTGCCGTTTTGGCCAATATCGTAAACGAAAAGGTTGTAGTCAGCTAAACCCTGAAAAAAGTGAAGGTCTTCACCGATCGAGTAGTTTTCCAGCTCTACCACAAGGAGCTGGTCTGCCTTGAGAGCTTTGCCGACTTCAAGATATTCAGCAGGGGAAAGTTGTTTCCAACCTTTTGTTTCGAGCCAAGAATTGATTTCAGACTGAGAGATAAGTTCAATGTCTGTCACATTTGCGCTCAGAAGATACTCAATCTGTTGAGTGAGGTTCTCAGTTGCTGTGTTCTTTTTAAAACCAGTTGCTCCTGAGACACAGATGACAGCAACTCGCTGTTGTTCTCCTAGGTCATATTTAGGCGGAATGTCATTTCCTTGAATAATGTACAACATCTGGGCGGTGAATCCACACCCGACAAAGAGGAGGCAGAAGGCAGCAGAAGCCAGAAATGGCAGTTTCTGCAAAGCTCTATAAGACATGTTATTCCCTCAACATGACATCATAAAAAGAGTAAAAAACAATGATCCAAGGCCAGAAGATAATAAGTGTTGCCAGACTTGTTGGATTTGAAGACCGACTGACGATCCTGGCCACTGTCGACACCAAAGACTTGTGGTCGTTACCTTATGACAGTACGCACATACTGTGCAAGCACACGGTAACCATTGAGGGAGCAAGATACCCTTTTTAAGAAAGGTTAACAATACCAGTTTTGTGGGTAGCTTGAGTAAAACCAGCTGCGAGTAAGCCCAAAACCATAAGGGCCTAGGATAAAGATATCCTCTCAATGGAGGCCGCTTTCCCTGTTTTTTCTGAAATTTCAACAATCGTCGCCGACAGGCGACAATCGTCGGTTGCAACGTGAAATTGGCGAGGTTGGAGAGTGAGGGTAGCCTCAAGGACTGGTTGGGTTTTTCGCCCAATGATACTTTCATGAGGTCCTGTCATACCGACATCACACTGAAAGGCAGTCCCTCCCGGGAAAATTGTCTCGTCAGCTGTCGTCACATGAGTGTGAGTGCCAAGTACGGCACTTACCTTGCCATCGAGCATTCGTCCCATGAGTTGCATATCGCTCGTTGCTTCGGCATGAAAGTCGATGAGGATCATTTTGGCGTCGGGGGGCAATTTGGAGAGAAGTTTGGTAATCGTGTGAAAGGGGCAATCGACAGGTTTCATGAAAACCCGCCCAATAAGGCTGATCACATAGACCGAGCCCACTTGTCGAGTTGAAAGTTTCATCCAGGTTCGCCCCGGTGACTCACGAGGGTAGTTTGCCGGTTTCACTAGGTTTTTTTTCTCTTTTAAAAGAGGGAAAATCTCTTTCCGGCGGTAAATGTGATCTCCGAGGGTGATACCATCGACTCCAGCCTCCATAAGGCTTTCATAGATTGTTGAATTTAGTCCTGAGCCATCTGCCGCATTTTCTGCATTGGCAACAACAAGGTCAAGCTGCTTCTCCTTTTTTAGTTCAGGAAGATGTTGGGTGACTGTTTGTACACCAGGCTTGCCAACGATATCGCCGATAAGCATAATTCGCATTTAAAAGTGACTTTCTAGAGTGCCTGAAATTTTTTAGAAAGAAATTCAGCAACCAACGATTCGTGTTCGAATAGAACACCTATGTTTGTGTAGTATTTACTGAGCTATCTCTGTAAATCGGGCCTCACGAATAACAGTGATTTTGACCTCTCCAGGGTAGGTTAGTTGTGATTCGAGCGTTTTAGCAATATCTCGACTGATTTTTGCCGCATTTCTGTCGTCGACCTCTTCGGCGCCGACGAGAACACGTAATTCACGACCAGCTTGGATTGCAAATGCCTGAGTAACCCCTTCAAAGCTCGTCGCAATTGCCTCAAGGTCTTCCATCCTTTTGATATAACGCTCAAGAGACTCACGACGGGCACCTGGTCGAGAAGCACTGCAAGCATCAGCTGTGGCAACGAGCATCGTATAAGGATGTTCAATAACGATGTCATCGTGGTGACCGAAAGCGGCGTGGACGACATCTGGACATTCGCCATGCCTTTTTAGCAAATCGGCACCGATCTTTGGGTGGCCACCTTCCATCTCGTGATCAGCCGCTTTACCAATATCGTGTAAAAGGCCACATCGTCTTGCCAAAACGGGATCAAAACCGATCATTTCGGCTAGCATCCCCGAGATATAGGCGACTTCAATCGAATGTTGCAGGACAGATTGGCTATAGCTAGTACGGAAGTAGAGGCGGCCAAGAAGTTCGATAACCCTTTCATGCAGGCCATGAATTTCGAGATCAAGGGCCGCTTTTTCTCCCTTTTTGCGAATGAATTGATCGATTTCAGAGTGGGTTTCGGAAACGACTTCTTCAATACGGGCAGGATGGATACGGCCGTCGAGAATTAACTTGTTTAGCGATTGACGGGCAATTTCTCGGCGAACAGGGTCAAAGCCACTGACGATAACCACACCTGGAGTATCATCAATAATAACATCGATACCGGTCTCTTTTTCGAAGGCCCGGATATTTCTTCCCTCACGGCCGATAATACGTCCCTTCATGTCGTCGTTCGGGATGTCGACGGTGCTTGTTGTCGTTTCGGCTGTATGGGCGGCCGCATATCGTTGGATAGTGGTAAGGAGGATTTCTCGACTTTTTTCTTGGCAGGTATCTTCAATTTGGCGTTCATGCTTGAGGATAATCGCACCACATTCCTGGGTGAGCTCTCGATCGAGCAAAGAAAAGAGCTCTTCTTTAGCTGCCTCGGGTTTCATATTTGTAATTTGAAAAAGTTTCTCTTTTTGTTGAGAGAGGGCCGATTCGAGTTCAGTCGAACGCTCATTGGCTTGCTCCAGCTTTTTTTCCAGTCGTCGCTGTGTGTGTTCAACTCCCCGCTCTTGTTTGCGGAGGTCGTTTCCCAACTGATCAAGAGCAACATTACGTTTATCGAGAGAATGCTCACGTTCACGCAGCTCTTGACGAGTGATATTAAGCTCTTTTTCAGCTTCGGCTTTGAGATGGAGAAGTTGCTCTTTGTTTGCCAGAGCGGCCTCTTTCCGTAAATTCTCAGCATCACGGTTGGCGGCGTTGAGGATTTTTGCCGCCTCTTGCTCTATATCTTTTTTTCGAAGTCGGTCGAGAAACTTTACACCGACGAGTGTGAGGACGCTCGCCACGCCTGCTCCGACGAGAATCGATAGTGGATCCACAACAATTATCCCTTATGTCTATGGGTTCGTCGTTGTTTCGCCTTATCTTGTTCTGTTGAAATCTATTGCCGATTCCGTAGCCATTGTGGCACTAGCTGCCGCAGTCGCCCACCCCTATAACGTCATGTCGACCACTTCTGGAATCTGCAACTGTTTGAGCTGCCCTACACTCTCCGTTGGTCGCTCTTTCTTCCCACCCGAAAAGTCGTTATCACTCAGTCGGCACCTTTGGCATTTTAGTAATGCTCGTGGGACAAAGTTTGTATGGGAAGAGGGGTGAGACCTCCGGTCATTACCATCCTTATTACCTAAACCATTTAGTGACTAAATGGTCGTCACACATGAAGTGGTTTAGAGGATGTTAAGTTTAGTGCAACTGGATTAAAAGGCCACGTTCAAAGGTGCACCGCCTTGTGGTCGTCTTTTCACAGTAATGTTTTGAACACTTTGGCCAGTGCAACAGTCAGGTCCAAACTCACGTGACTTTTTTTTGTAATTAAAATTACGCGATTTAGTATGTTGAATGGTTGCCAATGAACGCCATGAAAAAAAGTTCTGTGAGAAGAGAGTTTTACTTCCTGTCAGTTTAAAATCATTGTAAAAAGTGTGGGCAGACTGGTTAGGCCTTTGCCCGACACCAAATGCAATTCTAGCCAGTTGCGAGCTTAATTGTTCAATCAACTGCATCAGTCCCCACGTATGTGGAGCAAAGTTTAGCCTCCATCTAGAGTCACTAAAACAAAGGCCGAAGCAGAGCCAAGGAGTAGATTCTTGAAGTGATTGGACAAACACAAAATCGTCTTTGAGGAAACGATTTTTCAAAAGGCTAGTTTTGAAAAAACTGGCTTTGAAAAAACTAAGCCAGCCAAGAAAAGACAAAATGACAAGAAAAAGTACCACGAGTCGAAACACCATAGCTGAGCCGCCTAACGGTTAACGAGAGGCCGCAATTATTTTTCAACCAAAATAAGTCGAAAGTTACAAACCCTATGAAAATTATCAAAAACGGGTAATCAAAATAACCCCCCAACAATTTACTAAAATGAGAGAGCTATTTCAACGGAGAACTGCACAAGCAGACTCCCCACTCCATCCTAGCAGAATGTTTGATAAACAACAACTACTCAATTTCAAAGGATTTAGGTAAAATGCTTTAGGAGTATTCAGACCACTTATATTGTGACTTTTCTTTTCTAGGGACTTTAAAATGATGGCGGTTTATGGATCCAGATGATTTAACAAGCCGATTTCTTGAGCAATGGCCAGACAAAGGTTGGTTGGGCCATACAGTCGTGGTTGCTGTATCAGGGGGAGCTGATAGTGTCGCTTTGGTGCGAATCCTTGAACAAATCCATTCAGCGCAGCTCTCTGCTGGCAAGGGGCTTGTTGTTGCACATCTCAACCATTCTCTTCGTGAAGATTCGAAAATTGAGGAGCAGTTTGTCAAGGAACTGGCAGGTGAGCTTGGCTTGCAGGTAGAGGTTGGTGTTGTTGCACCAGAGGTCTACCATGAGGTAAAAAGAGAGGGGATAGAAAGCATCGCCCGTAAGTTACGATACGATTTTCTAGTGCAAACTGCTCGGAGCTATAACGCACGGTATCTCGTTACGGCCCATCATCGTCAAGATCAGGTCGAGACAGCCCTCCACCACTTTTTAAGAGGGACGGGTTTACGAGGGTTGGCCGGAATTCGTCCTTACCATACGATTGATGAAGGGATCACTCTTTGGCGCCCTCTTTTGAATTTTGATCGTGAGGAGATACGGGCGTATCTGGCCACACTTGGCCAAGAGTTTCGAGAAGATCTTAGTAACGAAGATTGCACTTATACCCGCAATCGGCTTCGCCATAAAACGCTCCCTTATTTATGTCGAGAGCACGGTAATAAAGTTGAGGAGAATATTCTACGCCTAGCGGAGATATCGCAAGAATATGAAGATTATGTTGTTTGCGAGGCTAATGAACTTTTTGAAAAATTCCAGCAAAATCAGCGGGGATTTAGTGTTGAAAAAGAGGCTTTTCTCGAATTCCCCCCCCTTCTCAGAAAAGTCGCTCTTCGAAGGTTATGGCAAGAGAGGGGGTGGCCACAACGGGCGATGACTTTTGAAAAATGGAACGAATTAGCTACTCTTGGAGAGGGCGAAGGTGATCTCAACGGTAACGTCAGTTCGACAGGGGCAATCGATTTGCCAGGCGGTGTTCGGGTTGAAATCAAGGCGACAGAATTGGTATTCACAAGAGGCAGTTGATCGACTATTTTGTGCTTTGTTTGTTTAGAAATCGACTCTATGGGGGGTTGTTAGATCATTTCTCCGTTTTGCTGCATTTGAATGATCGATTGTATGTCACGTCGAACGACTTATAGCCTGCTTTTGGGGATTTTGGTTTTTAGCCTGGTTCTGCGCGTCGGGGCCTCTTATTGGTGGCAGGATCGGGTTGACAAACTGGACGTGGTTCAGGTTTCACACGGTGCAAAATTCAACTTTCCTGATAGCCCAAGTTATTGGTCGCTCGGTAAACAGATTGCCGAAGGTAAGCCATACGAATATGACGGCGGCAAAATATTTCGCACACCTGGTTACCCGATTCTCCTCTCTCTATGTTTTTATTTCTATGAGGAGCCTTCACCCTTACTTGCTCGTTGGATTGGTGCTGTATTAGGGATGTTTGTCGTCTGGGAGGTCTACCTTTTAACGACTCTTCTTTTTTCTCGCCAATCTGGCCTTATTGCCGCTTTTTTAACGGCAATTTACCCGGGAGCGATTGCCATGTCGGTATTTGTTTTGAGTGAAGCGCTCTTTTGTCCCTTGATGTTGTTGCAGTTCTTTTGTTGGCAAAAGGGATGGCAAGGCGAGATTGGCAAAATCGAGCTACCAGTTTCTGAGCGGCTTGGTTATTGGCTATTGACCGGCTTTTTAGGTGGTTTAGCCGTTTTAGTCCGTCCTAGCTGGCTTTTGTTTATGCCGTTTACTTTGATTTTTGGAATCGCTTTTTTTCTGATTTACCGTGAAAAATGTGGTTTGAAGAGGCATCTTCTCGCCTCATGCTGGATATTGGTTGGTCTGGTTGTCGCTATGGGGCCATGGTGGGCTCGCAACTACCAACTAACAGGCCATTTTGTACCAACAACGTTGCAAGTGGGTGCGAGTCTTTACGATGGGTTGAGCCCGATTGCTGATGGTTCGAGCAACATGGAGTATGTCCCTCGTTTTAAAGCTCAATTACGTTCCGAAGATCGTCAGGCTCTCAAGGAGAACCCGACCCTTACCCCTTCTTCTTTAAACGATAGTTTTGAAGAGCGACTTGATCGCCGTATGAAAGAAGAGTCGATCGCTTGGGCTCAGGAGAACCCGGGAAAGGTCGTTCAGTTAGCCGGAGTGAAGTTTTTGCGAATCTGGAGCTTCTGGCCAAGTGCCAGCGAGTTTAAGAATCAGTACTTTGGGTGGGTATTGATATTGGGTTTTACACCCCTGCTCGTTTTTGGTTTAATGGGGGCCTACCGGATGCGTAAAAGCTGGAGTATGTGGCTGTTCGTTATGCCAGCGATCTACTTTACAGCTTTGCATATGGTTTTTGTTGGTTCAATTCGTTATCGTCAACCGGCGATGTTAACGCTTATCGTTTTGGGTGCGCCGGTCGTTATTTCATTATTGGGAGCTTGTTGTCGAAGATGTCACAAGCAAGAGTCTTGACGGGCTAGGTACCCTTAGCCTTTTAACTTTGCATCGCTCATGGATTGGTTTCGATGCTCTTAGATAGAGTCGCTCTCTTTATTTTTCGATGGCTAAAAATCGCCCTGGTTTTATCAATACTGGGCGTGGTCGTCAGTGGTGTCACGCTGTTTTGGATTCAGACCCACTTTCAAGAGCAGATTCGCCTCCATGCCGAGCAGCTTCTGAGAACACGTTTCCCTGATCATTTGCTCAAGGTCAAAAGTGCTCGTATCATTGGTGAGACAGGTATCGAGCTGAGGGGCATTACATGGCAGTCAAGCGAGCAAAAAAGACCAGATCTCTTCATCGATGAATTGATTTTGCATTGCCGAACGACTCCATACGACATTGCTCTCCAAAAAATTGAGCCTACGGCAATTACGGCAAGGCATTTGCGGCTGGTTTTGAGCAAGGATCGAAATGGGCAATGGAATTACGACCCTCTTTTTTCAACTGAGAACTTCGATCCATCGTGGGAGCCGATTCCGATTACCATCGAAAATTCTAGCCTTGAAATTGTTGATGCTTCCGGAGAAACAACGACCGTTTTACCATTGAACGAGATTGAGCTTAGTATTCATCCTGCAGACCGATCATTGGTTGTAAAACGGCAAAAGGCAGGAGCACCAATAGAAGAAATTGCTGGCCAACAAGACACTTCTGAACAAAACGGACTTTTTCACCGAGAGCATTCGGTGTTACAGTTAGCAGGTTCATTTGGGGGAAGCCATCTTCAGAAGATTGAATTTACGGGATGGTATGAAAGAGACACTGGCAATTGGGGACTAGCTGGGGCCGCACATCAACTAAGTATTCGGGAATCCTTTCTTCAGGCGTTGCCCAAGGAGATTTTGGGAAATTTGAAGGGGATGTCGACTTTTTCGGGCCTTGTTTCTATGGAATTCGAATTAGACAGATCTGCTGACAGGAGACGACCGTTTAATTTTTCCGTAAAAGGAAACGTCCTTGAGGGGCGACTCATCGACCAGCGTCTCCCCTACCCTTTGACAAATGTCCAAGGAAAATTTTTAGTAAGCAGCGATCGGATTACCCTTACAGAGCTTCATGCCGAATGTGGTACGGCGACAGTTGCCCTCACAGGAACCCGATATGGATATTCTGAGAACAGTCCTCTTGAGTTCGAGCTTTTAGCCGAGCATGTAACACTCGATAAACGGTATTACGATTCGTTACCAGAGAAGTTTCAAAAGAGCTGGGACCTTTTTTCGCCGGCGGGGGTCGTCAATGCTGATGTTAAAGCGGCTTACGACGGTAAAGTCTGGAGTCAACAGGCAAAGGTACAATGTCTTGAAACGACCTTTTCGTATGCAAAGTTTCCTTACCGATTCTCGTCGGTCCGTGGCCTTGTACAGTTGAATAACGACTCGCTAGGGATAGAGCTCGAAGCGATTGAACGGGGACAGCCGATTATCTTTAAAGGGAATTTTCGTGATAATCAGGGAGAGTTGTTAGGCCGGCTTGATTGGCGTACCCAAGGGCCGATACCTCTTGATGAAAAATTAATACAAGCCTTTTCCCCAGAAACCGAACAGACGATCAAGTCACTTCAGCCCAGTGGAATGATTTTGGCGAGGGGCTCACTCGAGCGGCTGCAGCCAGGGTTTCCCTTTGAAAGTCATGCCGAGCTTCAGCTGCTAGATTGTTCTGCAAAATATGAACATTTTCCCTATCAGTTTTCTCAAATTCAAGGACTCATGAAGTTCCACAACGATACGTGGACGCTCAAACTACAGAGTGAAAATGAGATCACTTTCATTGAATGCGAAGGTGGTTATCAGCCAGATAACGAGGGCCGAAACGGGCTAAAGCTTAATTTTATTTGTACGGACTTACCTTTGGATGAGCGTTTGCGGCTGGCGTTACCACCGGCGACCCAGCAGACGTGGGCTCTGGTTCAGCCAGCTGGAACAGTCGATCATGTTGTTGTCGATTTGCAGTATCGTCAGGGCTTGCCTATTGTTCTCTCAATCGTTGGGCAAAAATGGAACAACAGTACTGCCGGAGGGACCTCAGGATTTTCTGAGCGAATATTTTCTAGAGATATCTCTATTGAGCCCAGAGCTCTCCCTGTTTCCATTGAGCAGATTACCGGGACTTTTGAATATAAGGAAGGGAAAGTCTCTTTCAAAAATGTCCAGGGTATTCACCAAAGTGGAGCCGTTTCTTTACAAGGGCTGCTCAGCTTTAACGACCAAAGTTGGCAGCTGACCTTGTATCCTTTCTTTATTGACCGGCTTCCACTGAACACGACTTTTGTAGAGAGTCTACCTGAAAATTTTCAGGAAAAATTTAAACACTTTGCTTATGAGGGGGGGATAACTCTCGCCGGTGGTTTACGGTTGGGAGGAAAAACGGGGCAAGAAGAGGTCGATGCCTATTGGGAGATCAATGCGGCGACTGAAAAGGGACAATTACAAGTCAGTGATTTGGTTATCGAAAACCTTTTTGGAGGGTTGACATCTCAGGGCTCATACCACCAAGGCCAGTTGTCTGGGCAAGGTGAGTTGCAGTTGGATTCGTTCTCCTATGAAGGGGTGCAAGTGACCAATTTTCGTGGGCCCTATATGCTTCATTCTCACGAGCTTCTTTTTGGAGCTGGCGTTCCACCCCGTCAACAAGGTGAGGCCCCCGTTTCGATGCAAGGAAGAGTTTTTGGGGGAGATTTAACGACCAATTTCCGTGTTCAGTTTCAGGAAGAGACGGCCTTTGTTACTGAAGGGTCTTTAACTAATATTGACTTTGCTACCATGGCTCAAGAAATTTCCTCGGCACCTGGTGAGACGGCGGGTAAGGGGTTTGTCTCTTTCCATCTGGCTGGGACGGCCGGTCAACGGCATAATTGGGGTGGAGGGGGCGAAATCCGACTGAAAGATGCAAATATCTATAAACTACCTGTTATGTTAGCTCTTTTAAATTTGGTTGCGATTCAGTCCCCTGAGAAGGCCGTTTTTACAGAGGGCCAGACCTCTTATGTAATCTCGGGAGATTACATTTACCTTAAAGATCTGGAATTAACAGGTGATGCGTTAGCCGTTAAAGGGAATGGGTATTTAACCTGGGATAAAGAATTGAGCCTCAATTTGTATACCCAAGTCGGACAAAATGAGATTGAAGTACCTATTATTAGCCCTCTTTTGGGGGAGGCGAGTAAGCAGCTTTTACTCATTAATGTTGTGGGGCCCCTCGATACCCCGATTGTTAGTCGTGAACCGTTGCCAGGAATCAACAAAACCCTTCAGCATGTCTTTCCGGAAAACAAAAGCCAGCAATTCCCGATTCCTCTTGTTTGGCCAAAGTTTTCTTTTTAAGATAAGAATGTGTACAGAAGGTAGGCGTTGATCCTATTACAACTCATTCCTTTGATAAAGCACCTACCATATTCCCTTGTTTTATCCTTAAAACTGTCTTTTTCCTCGACATCTAGTTTGACACAACGACCATTGAGAGTAGGTTTCAGTCGGTCCCCTCTTTTGAATAACGCACTGCCTTGGGTTTGCTTCTGCTGAGTTGTCCGAATTTTTTGACGAAAATTTTGTAAAAAATTATCGGTTTCCTCCCCCTCCACCTTTTGCTCTTTGCTCGAAAAGAGCCATAAGGAGACAGGTTATGAACATAGGTCCTCTCGGATTTGCCGGTTCGATTGCTTCGACTCGTCAAGTGCAGGGAAAAGGGAGCAGCGATGTCCAGGCAAGCCAAGACGCTGCTGACGCTCAAGCCAGGAAAACTTCGACAGATATAAAAGCCGAAAAAGCGGCTGGTATCGGAGAGACGCAAGAAGATGCCAATGCCCAAGACCGCGACGCCGATGGGCGACGGATTTGGGAAATTGACGAGCAAGAGGCCGAGACAGGCAGTGAAGAAGAAACATTGGACCAGAATGGTTCTAAAGAGAACGATGCCACAGGTAAACTGGGAAAACGGCTCGATCTCAGCGGTTAAAGCATGATCGATTTTTTATGAGACTGGTAGATGAGCTTCCCCCTTTTTCGGGCCAAATATCTCTTTAATTGTTTGAAGCACGCCAGCTTTTCTTTTTAGTCAATTCCTAGTAAGATGTGTGCTGGCTTCTCGGCTTGGATAGGCCTGCTCATCGACCAATCTTTTTGAACTGTTTTACGTTAGAGAACCCAACGTTGTTTTTTACCAACGGCAACATTGACAAACATCTATGACAACACTCTCCTTTACAAAAATGCATGGTGCTGGGAACGATTATGTCTACCTTGATTGTTTTGCCCAGCGACTAGAAGTCGATTTTTCTCACCTTGCAAGGCAGATTTCGGATCGTCATTTTGGTGTTGGTGGTGATGGTCTTATTTGTATTTTGCCCTCCGAGATTGTCGATGCCCAAATGAGGATGTTTAACGCTGATGGTTCTGAATCTGAAATGTGTGGAAATGGCATTCGATGTGTTGCCAAATATATCTACGACCACAATATCTGCCGGAAAGAGACATTAGCGATCGAAACAAGGGCTGGTGTGCTAAAACTTTCCCTTTCTGTTCGGGAGGGGCTCGTTGACAGCGTCACGGTGAATATGGGAAGACCGATCTTTGAACCGGCAAAAGTCCCGACGACTTTATTGGCTAAAGAGACAGCCTGGGGGAACGTTGTCTTGGAACACAAAGAGAACTTTGGTGGAAGAGAATTTTGGCTCAATGTACTTTCGATGGGAAATCCACATTGTGTTATTTTTGTTGAGGAACTCTCAAAAGAGCTGGTCCATACCTACGGCCCTCTTATTGAAACAAGTCCCCTCTTCCCTGCAAAAACCAATGTCGAATTTGTCCAGGTTATCTCACCAGATGAGGTCAGACAAAGGACTTGGGAACGGGGTAGTGGCGAGACACTGGCCTGTGGTACGGGGGCAAGTGCCGTTTGTGTTGCCGGAGTCTTAACAGGGAAAACCGATCGCGCTATTACGAACCACCTTCTTGGTGGTGACCTTCAGCTAATTTGGGAAGAGGAGACAGGCGAGGTCTTTATGACAGGGCCAGCAGTTGAGGTATTTTCAGGCCAATGGGATTACAAAGAATAGTACAAAGAATAGATTGTTTCGTCTCAAAAGGTGTTCGTAAGCCGAAGCCAACTGTTACCAAGAGGTGTGCCCTTAGGGTAAAATGGTATTCAAGGAGGATTTAAAATTACCCCCCAAAGTAATTTATCGTGGTTAAAACGTTTTGGCAGTTTTGGCCTTACCAAGTTAATCCATTCTGTAATGGCAACGACCGATTTTCAGGCGACTGCCTATGATTGGTCAGTCGATCCTGTCTTTCGTGGGCCGGCGGACAATCGTACAGCGATCTATCTATTTTGGCACGAGTACCTCTTGTTGCCCTACCATGTTCGCCCTCATGGCAATATGTCGATACTCATTAGCCAACATCGAGATGCCTCCCTCTTGGCTTATGCGGCTGGTCTTAACGGATACACATTGACAAAAGGGTCGACGACTCGAGGGAGTCGAAAGGCCCTGCGTAAGCTTATGAGGACGTTTACCGAAAAAAACCAAAATATTGGTATTACCCCTGACGGGCCCAAGGGGCCCCGTCGTGTTTTAGCCCAAGGTCCTGTATATCTTTCTTCAAAGCTCCAGGTTCCAATTGTTTTAGCCGCTTATGGTGTCGATAAAGCTTACCGATTCCGTTCCTGGGACCGTTTTGCCATCCCTTACCCTGCCTCGCGAGTTCGGTTAATTTACAGTCCCCGTTTCCAGGTGCCACGTCGAGTAACGAATGAGAGTCTTGAAAATTGGCGAGTCGGCCTTGAAACAGTCTTTAATACCTTGTCTCATCAGGCCGAAAGTTGGGCCAAAACAGGGGGCCAGTACGAGGAGCAACGCCAAATGGTCAGGGAATCTTCTTTTTTTAGGAAATTCAGACCAAATTCCTCTAGCCATTGATCTTTCTTCTTTGCTAAATTCTAGAGAGCTCTTATTTTTACAAGCAAGTTTGCACTCCCCTTCTTCTCTAAAACAAGTAGAAACAGAATGACTAGTGAAACTCCTTCCAGTGAAAAGATGAAATCGGTCGAAGTGAACGAGGAAAAGACCGTCTGTAGTTATGCCAACTTTTGTCGAGTTACCGGTTCACCGGAGGAACTTCTCGTCGATTTTGGCCTCAACCCACAACCTGTTGGGAACCCACAAAAACCGGTCGAAATTTCTCAGCGGGTCGTTATGAATTACTACACTGCAAAGCGATTATTGGCGACTTTGAATATCTCGATTCAACGTCATGAGTCGATCTTTGGAACGTTGGAAACAGATATTCAAAAAAGGGTCAAAAACCAGCCAGCTGGAAGTGAATCATTAGGTTCATAAGTTTATGAGCAACATTTCTTATTTGTCTAAAACCACCCTTTTTATCCGGGCTGAGAGACTGAATACCTAAAAGCAAGAAATGTCAAATAGAATGTACGAGGGGTTCGATTCACAACCTGACGATAGTCAAGAGCCGCTGTCTGTTTCGGCCCTTACACAAAAGCTTAAAGAGACAATCGAGGGTGAGTATTTTTCAGTAGTAATTGCTGGTGAGGTGACCGACCTAACCCGAGCCCACTCGGGGCATTGTTACTTTACCCTCAAAGATTCGACCTCACAAATTCGAGCGATTGTTTGGAAAAATCTGGCAAACCGATTGCCAGTTCCTTTGGAGAATGGTCAAGAGATTGTCTGCCATGGCAAGGTCGAAGTATACGCGCCTCGTGGAACTTATCAGGTTATTCTGAAAGAAGTTCGACCCAAGGGGGAGGGTTCACTTCAACAAAAACTTCGTCAGCTTCAGAAAAAATTGGCCACTGAGGGCCTCTTTGAGGCTGTTCACAAAAAGCGACTTCCCCACTTTCCGAAAAAAATCGCTTTTGTTACAAGTCCTAGTGGTGCTGCTATTCGAGATTTTTTACAAGTTGCTACCCGCCGCTGGCCTGGCTTTGAACTAACAATTATTCCGGCTGTCGTTCAGGGCGTTGGTGCTGCGAACCAGATAGCGCGCGGAATAGAGTTGGCAAACAGCCTTGATGAACGGCCTGAGGTACTTCTTGTCGGTCGGGGGGGAGGGAGTGTCGAAGACCTGTGGTGTTTTAATGAAGAGATTGTTGTGAGGGCCGTTTTTCGCTCGACGATACCTGTTGTTTCAGCAATTGGTCACGAGATCGATATTACATTGACCGATCTGGTTGCAGATGTTCGGGCGCTCACTCCGACCGAGGCGGCTGAATTGGTTGTTCCTAAAAAGGAAGATCTCTTGGCAACGCTAGCTCAACTACGACAGCAGTTGGATCAGAGTGCCGAGCAGAAGCTCCTACAGTATAGGCAGCAGCTTGAGCTTTTACGAAGGAGCTCGGTTTTTGAGGAACCGCTGCGACTTATTCAAAACCGGCAACGCCTTCTTGATGAATTAACTCAAAACCTCCAAAGAGGGACAACTCGCCAGCTTGGTCTTCAAAGGCACCATCTTCAGACGTTGGCTGCCAAGCTCGAATCGTTGAGTCCGTTGAATGTTTTGGCCCGTGGGTATAGCTTGACGACTCATAATGGTCTTTCGCTTACAGATACCCAATCGGTAAAAGAGGGCGACCTTTTGACAACCCGTCTAGCGAGTGGCCACCTTTATAGTAAGATCACGAAGATAGTCCCTTAGTGTATACGGTTAAAATTTTTTTTGTCTATTGATGAGGGTAGGTCTGGCTGTGACCAAAAAGAACGAAAAACCACGAATTGATTCTGGACTTTCCTTTGAAGAGGCGCTCGGGGAGCTCGAAACGATGGTCGCTCAACTTGAACATGAGGGACTCTCGCTAGATGATTCGCTTTCGAACTACGAAAAAGGGGTCGCTTATTTGAATTTTTGTCATCAAAAGCTTCAGGCGGCTGAGCAGAAGGTCGAAGTTCTCAAAGGGATTGACGAAAATGGTGACGAAATTGTCTTACCGTTTGAGGGTGCAAAAACGACCGATCTTTCTGGCGGAACGGTAAAACTAGGTGAATCAGAGGGAGACAGTGATCAAAATGATGGTGAAAAAGCAAATATAAGGAAAAAGAAAACTCGACGGATTACCAAAAAGGCGAAAAAAACAGATATTGATGAGAATGACTCCCTTTTTTAATTGTGGCCCTCTATGAATAAAACTTGCTCAGGTTCAAGACTCAGAATCTCTTTTTTGTGAAAAATTGGCTCCAATTGTCCCATAAATTCCAGAGACAATTTTTGTGAATGGGTAGCTCTTTTACCAGAAAAGCCATTATAATAGACATTTGCAGCCTCTCGCTGGTTAAGTCCCTTCGCCAAGATACGGTCGTTAAAGGGACGTCTCGTAAACAAACCCAGCTAGGGCCTGTTTTCAGAGAGAGAGCTTTGTTCGTTGACAAGGGGCTTTCCAAACTCAGCTTTTCGAAAAACTAAAGTTGTTGAGTAAACCGATATCAAATTCAAATAAAATAATGCAAACTTCGGAAACTACGTTTGAGACTCAGGTCGCCCTGCTCCGCCCTCAGATTGAAAGGGCGCTCAAGGAATATACCCGTTTTTCTGAAGATTGTCCTGACAAGCTTTCGCAAGCGATTGATTACGTCTTGCTGGATTCTGGCAAGCGGCTAAGACCGATTTTGGTCTTGTTGACTACCCAGGCATGTAGTGGCGAGGTCGCCGAAAGCTTACCTGCAGCTTGTGCCGTCGAGATGATTCATTGTTACTCGTTGGTTCATGACGATTTGCCTGCCATGGACGACGATGATTTACGGCGGGGCAAGCCGACTTGCCACCTTGTTTTTGATGAGGCAACGGCAATCCTTACAGGTGATGCCCTTTTAACCCGTGCGTTTGAGATTTTGACCGATCTCGATTCACCGAGCTTGGTAACACGGTGCCTTAAAGAGTTGGCGACAGCTGCAGGTCCTTTGGCATTGATCGGGGGGCAGGTCGATGATCTTGGGGCTCCTGAACTACTTGCAAAAAAGGTTGGCAAGGAAGAGGCTTTGGCACAGCTCATGAAAATTCATCGACGCAAAACGGGGGCGATGTTCTCGGTCTCGGTGCGGCTGGGGGCCTTGGTAGCAAAAGCCTCTGAAGCCGAGATTGCCTTCCTTGAAAAATATAGTGAAAAGGTCGGCCTTGCGTTCCAGATTACCGATGATCTCCTTGATGAACAAGGAGAAGAAAAGTTCGTAGGAAAACGGACACAAAAAGATGCAACGGCAGGTAAACTCACTTTTCCCAGACTCATTGGAATTCAAGAGAGCAGAGAGTATGCGAGCCAACTCATTGAAGAGGCTTGTTTGGCAATTATGCCGCTAGGTGAAAAGGGAGAAAACCTCCGTCTGCTAGCCCAATACGTTCTTGAGAGGAACCGATGATATGCGACATCCTTTGCTGGAGGAACTAAAAGACCCTCATAAGCTGAAAGACTTTAAGCAGCCACAGCTCGAAGAGCTAGCAACAGAAATTCGTGATGTTCTCTGCAACCTCCTTTCAATTCGAACGGCACACTTCGCCTCGAATCTCGGTGTAGTCGAGTTGGCGATCGCTCTCCATAGTTGTTACGATTTTTCACACGATCGAATTATCTGGGATACGGGCCATCAGATTTATCCACATAAATTATTGACCGGTCGTTACGAAGAGTTCTCTGGAATTCGAACCTATGGGGGCCTTATGGGGTTTCCCAACCCAAACGAGAGTGACTACGACCTCTTCATGACAGGACATGCCGGCTGCAGCCTTTCGACGGCGTTGGGGCTTCGTTCAGGAGATAAAATATTAGGCGAAGACGATCGGCATAGTGTCGCCGTGATAGGCGATGGAGCTTTCCCCTCGGGGATCGTTTTTGAAGCGCTCAACAATGCAGCTCAATACAAACGGAATTTTACCGTTATTTTAAATGATAACGAAATGTCAATCTGCCCACGGGTCGGTAGTGTGGCGAACTATTTTGATCGTTTGCGATCGGCTCCCTTCTACACTGGCCTAAAACACGAAGTTTCAAAAATTTTGCATAAAGTTCCACTCTTTGGTGATCCGGTTGAGCGATTTTTAGCCCAGGTAAAAGAGAGTGTTAAGGCAGGTCTTCATGGAGGTATGTTGTTTGAAGAGCTCGACTTTTGTTATTATGGTCCGATTGACGGGCACGACATTCGCTTGTTGAGAAAATATCTAAAAATGGCGAAACAGGCCGAAGGGCCTGTACTCCTTCATGTAATTACACAAAAGGGGAGCGGTTTTCAGCCAGCTGCTGAAGACCCCGTCTATTTTCACACCCCCCCTGTTTTCCAAACGAATGAAGGCAAAGCTGTTTTTGAGAAAGAAGACGCCCAAGGGGGGAAGGCTGACGATCAAAAAACGGATACCGATTCAAAAGAACTGGTGGCCCGACAGGCCTCCGAAGAGGTTGCGGAGAGGGTAGAGACAAACAGCCCCAAGCTTGCCTTTACGAATCATGCAAGGGATGCCATTTTGGTTCAAATGAGAAAAAACCGAAAAGTTACGGCTTTAACGGCTGCAATGTGTCAGGGGACCAAAATGGAGCCTGTCCGTGAAGAGTTTCCCGATCGATTTTTTGATACGGGTATTTGCGAATCTCACGCTGTCGCCTTTGCTGCCGGTCAGGCAAAAGCTGGCTTGCGGCCTATCGTATCAATTTATAGTACCTTTTTGCAGCGGAGCTTTGACCAGATTTTTCAAGAGGTCGCTTTACAGAATCTGCCTGTTACCTTTTTGTTAGATCGTGCTGGACTTTCGGGCCCGGATGGGCCGACTCACCACGGAGTTTTTGATCTTTCCTACATGCGAATATTCCCAAATATGGTCGTTATGGCTCCAGGTGATGCGGGTGATTTGCCTGAAATGCTTGATTTTTCCCTTTCTCATAGTTCGCCCTGTTCGGTTCGGTATCCTAAGGGAGTTGCTCACGAAATTTCTGGTAAACGAAGTCCGATAGAGTTAGGAAAGGCCGAAGTTTTAGATTGGGGTAAAAAGGAGGGAATATTGGTCGCCTGCGGCGCAATGCTCGTTGAGGCAATTCGTGCCGCTGAGCTATTGGCCCAGCAAGGAATCCATGTCGGTATTATTAATGCCCGTTTTATCAAGCCCCTTGATGAAGAGATCTTAGCAAAAGCGATCGAAGAGAATCCTTTTGTTATAACGATCGAAGAGAACGCTTTGCACGGCGGGTTTGGAGGTGCCCTACTCGAAATGGCGGCTCAGCGACATTTGCGGACCGATCATATTCATACTTTGGCAATACCAGATCGGTTTGTCCCTCATGGAGAGCGGGCCGACCTGTTGGCTAATATGGGGTTATGTGCCGCGAATATGGTCGAATTGTGCCAACGATTGTCAGCTGGGCAGCCGCCGATGCCCATTACTGACGAGAAACACCCTTCTCCTCTCTAATGAGGCTTTTATTTAACGCTCTTGTAAAGACCATTTTTTGTTTGGAAGAACTGAATGTCCGTTTCGAGTTGTCATCCTGCCGAAGAACCAGAGTGGGGAGGAAAAGAAGAAAAGCCTCGCGTTGCCTTGTTAGGACCTGGAGACCGTCCAAATATACTGGCAACGGCGAATCGTCTTCGGCCACATATCGAAGAGCATGTTGAGATCGTCTTTGAAGATTTTGAATATGAAAAAGATTTTGGCGATGTCGAAATCGATTTTGTGATCGTCCTTGGTGGAGATGGAGCAATCCTGCGTGCGGCTCACCTTATGGGAGTCAAACAGGTTCCTGTGCTGGGAGTCAATCTGGGCAAGCTTGGATTTCTTTCTGATTTAAAGACAGAAGAGTTTTTAAAAGTATTGCCAGGTGTTTGTCGGGGCGAATGCAAGGTCATTCACCATTTGATGTTCGACTGTTCAGTTTATCATGGCAGAGAGCTTGTCAAACGTCAGATGGGCCTTAATGAGGTTGCGATTCTCAACGGGCCACCTTACTCGATTTTAAATGTCGAGCTCTACGTCGATACCTCTTTGGCGACCATTTACAGTTGCGACGGTCTTATTATCAGCACGCCTGTCGGCTCGACGGCCCATAGCCTTTCGGCAGGTGGACCGATTTTGCGGAAAAACCTGTCAGCTTTTGTTATTTCACCGATTAGTCCCCATACACTTACCGTTCGGCCCGTTATCGATACGGCCGACCGAACCTATGAAGTCATCGTTCGTGAGCCCAAAGAGCATACCTCGGTTGTTGTCGATGGACAAGTGTTTTCCAGACTGGATGCCGAGTATCGGGTGACAATTACCCGTTCAGAAAATCAGTTTCAGCTCATCGAAGTTGTAGGCCATAATTTTTACCGAACCCTCCGTGATAAGCTCGGGTGGGGGGGGCAGCTGCAGTTCCATTCTCGGCATTAGCATTTTCACCTTTTGGTATCCACTGGTCGTTTATGTGGCTTACCATGGAACAATGAATGGGGGAACTGCTCTTGAGCCAGATTACTGAAAAAAGTAGACTGGCAGAAGATGGAGTAGCCTTTATAGTAACCAGTTTTAGCTCCTTATTTCTGAAACGATAACTCTCGCTTGACAATGTGCCAGTTAAGGATATTTGTATGAAAATTTTCGCCAGTTACGTTGGGACGACACTTCTTTTTTTCATGACGGTTAGTTGTGTGCTCGCTCAACAGCAGGAAGAGGAAAAGCACCTCTTGCAATACAGTTTTCAGCCTGATGAAAAGCTTCGCTGGGAAGTGACTCACCTGGGCATTACCAATACAAAAATTCGTGGTACGCAAGAACAGTCTGAAACACGGTCGGTCGCTACCAAACTCTGGGAGATTACCGAAGTCGACGAAGAAAAAGGACTATTTACTCTTGTTCATATGGTCGAAAAAGTTTCCATGCGGAACAAAATATCGGGCCAGGAAGAGACTCTCTTTGACAGTCAGGAGGACAAAGAGGTTCCTCTGCAATACCGACAGGTCGCTCGCGGAATTGGTGTGCCTCTTGCAACCATTGTTTTGAATCGACAGGGACAAGTCGTTTCCCGAAAGGCTAAAATAGAGCAGAAGCTCGACCTCGGCCTTGGCCATTTTACCCTCCCTTTGCCTGCCGAACGTATTACCGCGGGAACCTCATGGAGTTCCCCCCATTCGATCATGGTCAAAGAGACAAATGGCCAATCGAAAGAGATCAAAACAAGGCAACGATACAAGTTACTTCATGTTAAAAATGGCCTTGCCACGATTCAGATTAAAACTGAAGTTCTTACTCCTGTTGCCGATCCTAAAATTAAGTCACAACTCGTTCAACGTTTGACCGATGGTCAAGTCGTGTTTGACATGCTCGCTGGAAGAGTTCTTTCCAAAACGATGGACTGGGATGAAGATATCGTCGGCTTTAGTGGGGCTGAAAGCCGCCTGAAATATACGGCTAAATATGAAGAAAAACTGGTAAAATAGATTGTTTAAATGGGAGCGGCCACTAAGATCGAATACACCCCTGCTCTTTTAACAAGTTTTCCCTTTGCTCCCATATCTGCCCACGAATGAAAACAGATAACGATGGCCCAGATAGACCTCTTCGAAGAGATCGTTTGAACGTTGTCTCTGTAAGTGAAAAATGGCCAAGGCAAACTTTTTTTGTCTTGGTCGCTTTTTTTTTCCTGCTTCTACTCGTTGGATCGCAAGCCTCAGACCGTACCCTAGAGCTTTTAAAAAATACTACCTTGCTCATTGTTGCCGTTTTAGGTATTTCACTACCTGTTGGGATATTTCTAGCCGCAACTCTTTTTCACCCTAAAACGTATGGCCGGAAATTTTTGCTTTTGGGGTTTGCTGCTCTTCTGGTCGTTCCACTCTATCTTCAAGTTGCCGGTTGGAATACGATCTTGGCCACTTATGGTTGGTACCATAAAAGTACATTGGCCCTGTTGATTCCCCTGCCCTTTCTCGAAGGTTGGCTCGGTACGGTATGGGTACACTCTCTTCATGCCATAGGTTGGAACCTCTTTTTTATCGGTTGGTTTTACCACCACCTTCCCGGTCGTTTAGAAGAACAGGCTCTTCTGGAGGTACCACCGCATGTTGTTTTCTGGAAAGTAACCCTCCCCCAGCTACGTATTCCGATCGTAGCAGCCTCGTTATGGAATGGGTTAATTTTATTTACCGAAATTAGTGTAACCGATCTTTATCAGGTGAATACCTATGCACGTGAAATCTATGTCGGTTTTGCCCTTGGGGAAAACATTGAGCTCTATCAGTGGCAAACGGTCGCCGATGGTGGGATTGTTTTGCTCGGTTCTGTTCTTGGGGCGATTTTTCTTAGACAATTATTTATTGTTGATCCGAAAGAGACACCACTGCTGTTGTCAAAGGCAGGTTTCCGGAAAAGCCGAACATCGGAAGGAAGCTGGGTGAATAGAGTGTTTGGCCATCTTAGGTTTCATTGGAGAGCTCTGTTATGTTGGTTTGCCTTTTGTATTATGTTCGTCCTGCCGATGTGTAGCCTTGCTTATCATGGTGGTATTGTGGTTATTCTTGGTGAGGAGCAGAAGCCCCTCCGTTTTTGGGGCTTTACTCGTTTGATGGAGAATATGTGGAACGTCCTTTTCCTCTTTCGTATGCAATTCTTTTGGAGCTTTTTAGTCTCTGCCGTTAGCTCTTTTTTAGCTGTAAGTGTTGGTGCTCTGTTGGGATGGGTTGCTGTCCATGCAAAAGGAAAGAGACTTTTTTGGGCCCCTTGGATAATTTGGGGGACGCTCGCTTTTTTGTTGTCTATTCCGGGGCCACTTCTTGGCCTTGGGACAATTGACTTTTTTAATCGTTGGGCATTATTGATTCCTGCTTTGGGTTACTTTTATGACTACACCATTGTGCCATTGGTATTGGTCAGTTTTTTAAAGAGTTTACCGATAAGTTATTTAATCTGTTGGTATCGATTTCGTATGTTACCTGTGGCAACCCTGGAAGCGGCAAAATTAGATGGCTTGGGCGTCGTAGCGACCTTTTGGCATCTTGGAGTTCGACAGTCGATTGGGGCGATCGTCTTGACATGGGGTGTTGCCTATTGGTTGGCGTGGAGTGAGCTGACGACCTCTATTTTGGTTGCCCCCCCAGGGATTGAGACATTGCCAATTCGGATATTTGGTCTTTTACACTCTGGTGCCGATGACCAAGTAGCGGCAGTCTGTTTATGGGTTGTGGTGATTGCTCTAGTAGCCCTCGGCTTTGGATATCTAATAAGTGGAGGGGGGAGAAAGAAGTGGCAAACTGGCTATGGTCGACGGTAAAATCTATGACCAACCGTGAAATTCATACAATAGCAGAGATGAGACACTTCAGAAGAATCGATTGTTTGGGCTGAGTGGGAGATATGCGTGTCTGCAGGAGGAGGAGACCAGAGGCGAAGCAGTATTGAAATTCACCAGGGTCTTTGAAAAGAATTGGAGGAATAGATAGACCGAAACTCTATTTTTAAGATAGACTTTTTAGCCCTGCTCGAACGAAAAATAGAGTAGAATTAGAGAGAAATCCCCCTTTTTTCAGAGATAACCGGTGAAAAATGAGGCATTTTTCTACCGATAATGGGTATTGAAAAATAACCTGTGTGGGTGTTTTGTCACCTAGGTTCCGCTCCTTAGACAAAGTGTATTGATGCCAAATTGGAATAAAAATATCGGATTGCTTTCTCTGGTTATCATCGTAAGCCTTTTTTCTGAAAAGGTTTACGGGATTGACCACGTTACGTTTCGACGTGGAGGAACGACAACGACGGTTTCAGGAAAAACCGTTGTTGAGGCAGAAGATGGAGGTCAGATGGTTATGACCGCCAATGGCCACTACTGGTTAATTACCGCCGAAGAGATCATCGATAGTTACAGCGATGAGGCAACATTTAAGTTGTATGATAGTAAAGAGTTAGAGAAAGAGCTGTTATCCGAGTTTTCTGACAAATACCGTGTAACCCATACCGATCATTTTGTTATTTGTCATAACACAACCGACCATTATGCGAAATGGTGTGGGCTACTCTTTGAAAGTCTCTATGAGGAATACTATAAACTATTGGGTGGTAAGGGTTTAAAAGTAGACGATGTAGAGACACCGATGGTTGTCTTGTTATTTAATTCAAAAATGGAGTACGAACGTTATAGCCGGGCAGAACTAGGGGATGCGACTGATAATATTATCGGTTTTTATAGTCAAAAGACAAACCGGATCGCTTTCTATGATCTGACCGGAGTCGACAAAGAGTATCTCGGTAAAAAGGTGAAATTTCGGACTCAGATTCGGCATATTTTGAAACAGCCCCAAGCCGAGCGATTGGTGGCGACCCTCATCCACGAGGCGACCCATCAAATTATTTTAAATTCTGGCTTGCAAAAGCGTTATGCAGATATTCCATTGTGGATTGCCGAAGGGTTGGCGGTCTATTTTGAGTCCCCCAATATGCGAAAAACGAATGGCTGGAACACCCCTGGGCGAGTCAATCGTTCCCGTTTGATTCAGTTCCGTCAATATGGCAAAAATCGACCGGCCAACTCGGTTGAAACCCTTATTCAAAATAATACCCGATGCGCCAATTCGGAGACAGCAGCAGATGCTTACGCTGAGGCGTGGGCACTCACTCATTACCTCTTTAAAAAGCGGGAAAAAGATTTTATCCCTTATCTTAAGGAACTTTCCAAACGAGAGCCATTGGTCGAATATACCAAGCAGGAACGGTTAGACGACTTTAGGAAATATTTCGGTGACGAACTCGACAAATTTGATAAATCGTTTCTCCGCTATGTCTCTCGCCTAAGGTGAACGTAATTTTACTAAAAAGCCGAGTATAATAGGTAACCTTTGAAAACAAGTAGTAAAGAAGGTACATCGCTCCCTTCAATTCATTCTAAAGAAGCGATCGAAAATTTTCGTCGAAAACACCGGATCGACCCTCACCGAATAAAGAGGTTTCGGCACCGGTTTTATCGGCAGGCGGCCTCGGCGGAACTTGGGGCAGGCGAGCTTCCTAAAGCATTACAAGATAGCTTTTTACGCCACTTTTCTTTCCATTCAATTCAGCTGGAAAAACGTCTCGACTCGAAAAAAGACGGAGCAAGTAAGCTTCTTTTTCGAACCAGCAGTAACCTTCTTATTGAATCAGTCATTTTGCGGGCGAGTACTGGCCGAACAACCCTTTGTCTTTCAAGCCAGGTCGGTTGTGCCGCAAACTGTCGGTTTTGTGCAACCGGCCAAATGGGGATTGCAAAAAACTTGACGACCTCAGAGATTCTTGACCAGCTTGTTTGGGCAAACCAGATTTTAGCCGATGAAAATCGTCGAGTTCGGAACCTTGTATTCATGGGAATGGGCGAGCCACTCCACAATATGCCACATCTTCTTGGGGCTCTCGCATTGCTAACCGAGGATCAATATTTTGCCTATGCACCGCAGAGGATACTGGTTTCGACCGTTGGTATTCTTGACGAGATGATACGTCTTAAAGAGATCTACCCGCAACTAGGGTTAGCGATTAGTTTACACCAAACCGATCAAGCTAAACGTGAAAAGCTAATACCTTTAGCAAAACGGTATCCTATTAATGCCTTAAGAGCGACGATTGAAAAACTGAATGCTCTCAATCGGCGCCCTATTATGCTTGAGTACCTAATGATTGACCAGGTTACCGACCAAGAGGCTGATATTGAGTCATTGTTAGTTTTTTGCCAAGGGCTTAATGTTCACCTCAACTTAATCCCATATAACCGTACAGACCATGCACCAGAGTTGAGAAATTCACCACGTGAGAGAGCAACCTATTTTTCGAGGGTACTGAAAAAAGATGGGATTCCGGTTACAATCCGGTACTCCTTAGGGGCTGATATTGAGGCCGCTTGTGGGCAACTCATTTGTACCGAAAACCGTCAGATTGCTCTTGAGCAGTTGCGACTTAATGGGGTTTCACAAGTGGAGTAGAGAATTACAGAATGGCAAAGTTGTCAGCGTTCCAAAAAGGTTGTCAGCGTTCCAAAAAGGTTAAGAAATTACTAAAAAAGCCACACTCAAAAGAGCATGGCTTTTTATTTTTGGGCAAAGGTGTTTTTTTAAAAATTGGCCGAACCTAATATCAGAGGGCCTATTTACTGTCTTCCCCTCCGACGAGTTCGGTTCCCTCCAGGGATGGCAACAGGGTAATCAGGGACATCGTTTGTCCATGCGAGTTCCTCGGGGCCAAGGACTGTCGTATCGTTGAGGGCGTCTTCGGAGGTAATCCTTTTACCGGTGTAGCAAGCTTCCCGACCCATAATTGCCATGAGTGTACTATACGACATATACTCACCATTGTTGAGCGCTTTTCCTGACCGGATTGCGTCAAAAAGGGCGACATGCTCTAGCTTGTACATGCTGGCTTTACGGTCGCGGAAACTCCAGCTGTTTGGTCCTTCAATTTTGTGACGAAGAACCTGAGCCTTTCCCTTGGTACCAAGAACATGGTCTTCAGTCGTCGAGTGGCAACCGGTCATTTGACGTGTATAGGAGAAAGCTTTGACACCATTTTCCCATTCAAAACATATGGCAAAGTGGTCATAGATATGGCCATAGCGATCACTCGTTCGCTTTTGACGTCCACCAAGGCCGTAACAGGTCGCCGGTGGTTGATCGCCGTTAAGCCAGACCGATTTGTCAAGGCTATGGATATGTTGCTCATTAATATGGTCACCAGAAAGCCAAGTATAGTAGAGCCAGTTACGAATCTGGTTTTCCATTTTTGTCCAATCTGGTTTAGGTGTTCGGTACCATAACTCTGAAGTTAAATAATCGTTTTGAATAGCAACGACATCACCAATAGCACCATCTTGAATACGTTTCATCGTTTCAAGAACACCAGTATCGTATCGCCAACAAAGACCTGAAACGATGTTGAGATTTTTCTCTTTCGCCTTCCGTGAAGTCTCAAGAACTGACCGAACCCCAGCACCATCAACAGCAACTGGCTTTTCGCAGAAAACATGTTTCCCCGCTGCCACTGCAGCTTCGAGCATTTTGGGGCGAAAATAAGGAGGTGTGGTCAAAAGAACGACATCGACGTCGGTTGCTAGTAATTGTTTGTAACCGTCAAAATCGGAAAAACAATTGGCATCGTCGACGTCGTATTGGTCTTTAAGGGAACGCTTTAGAGAGCTTTTGGCTTGCTCGAGTTTGTCAGGAAAAATATCGCAGATGGCAGTTAATTTTGCATTTTTATCAGCATCTATTGCGTCTTTAGCGGCGCCGTTACCACGTGATCCACATCCAATAAGGCCAACCTTAAGGACATCAGAGCCAGAGGCATGAAAGCCAGCCGTGGCAGTTGCCGGAAGAAAGGTTGCCCCTGCTGCTACAGCGGCAGTGCTTTGGATAAATTTTCGGCGAGAATTCGTGGGTAGGGAGGTCATCTCTTTCTCCTAGTTAAGGGAACAGGCAGGAATGAGGCGGGGCCAACATAAGGCACAGCTGACAAAGCAAGAAAGGCAGTGACTGTCTGTTGTCCGCTTTGATAAGCACAGGCTCGCCCTCCATCTTAACAAAGAATTCTTGTTAAGCAAACATTTAACGAGAAAACTCTTTATTTAGAAAGATTGGCCACATTCCTCACCAAAATTTTTCGAGGGTGCAATAAAACTGGAGGGGGTTTTTGTCGTTTCAAGCCAGGAAAAATGTCTTTTATAGAAGGTAAAACTAGCAAAGGAAAGAACCAACGAGAAAGGGAGACCCAATAAAAATAGAATGGCAACGTTGAATCCTTCCTGCTTAGATAGGGTGTTAGGGGACTCAGAGTCCCCTACCGCTAGTGTCGTCTTGCAAGAGGGGCAGGCAACAGCCGCTCTCTCTTTGTAGAGAATACAAGAGGCAGAGAGAAGGAGGCCATAGAGAAGTAAGACGGATAATTTTTTTGAGGTTTGAATAGTTAAAAGATTCATTAGTAATGAATATTCAATAATTTCACCAAGTTAACGTCACCAAAAAGTAGCGAACTAGTTGGTTCATAAAAATTAGCTTGAAAAAAGAACATGGATAAAAAGGTAGACCAGCACACCTGTTATAGAAACATAAAGCCAAATAGGAAAGGCCCAGCGGGCAATACGACGGTGTTTTTGCCGGTTTCCCCGAATGCCATGATAGATGACAATAACGGCCAAAAAAGGGACAGAAATCGCCAAAACAACATGGGTTGCTAAAATGAAATAATAGGTGTATCGAATGGCAAGGTGGGGTTCAGGTGGGAACGATTTGCTACCAACGTTGTAGTGGTAAAATAAGTAGCAGATTAAAAAAAGGGTTGAAACCCCAAATGCGCTGATCATTGCAACTTTGTGAGCCTCCTCTTCGCCCTGTTTTATTAGGAAAAAACCACAAACAAGAAGAATCGTCGCGATTGAGTTCAGTGTAGCATTGATATGGGGCAAATGAGGGAGGAGGTCTTCAAACATAAAGCGGGCTTTTTGGAGAGGTTGATCGAGGGCTAACAGAGGCTAGGGTTATTTTTCGTCGGTCGGATTGGAAACTTCGGAAAGGAGGCGTTTGATCTCTTTTCGGAGGTCCTTTTGGTCCTTGAGGTTGTCGTACTTATAAAGACCAGCGACTTTTCCCTCACGGTTAATAAGGACCATTCGTTCTGTGTGAGTCTGTTTTTGTAAACCTAGTTTCAGGTTTTGACCAATAGCCAAAATATCGTCAATATTACCTGTTAAAAAGAACCACTGTCCTTTGAGAGCACCTAGATTTTCGCCATAATTTGCCAAAGACTGGGGCGTGTCCTTTTCAGGGTCGACCGTAATGCTCACTAAAGAAAGCTCATCTGAGGAAAACTCGCTTTGTAGCTTTCCCATTTCAATATTCAGGTTTTTACAGACGGTCGGGCATGAGGCAAAGAAAAAATTACAAACCCACAACTTTCCAGTTAGTTGGTCGCTTTTAAACTCTTGTTCACTTTGGTCAATTAGCGTAAATGGAGCAATTTTTTTGCTAAGAAGGAAGTTTTCTGCCGTTTGGGCGTTAGGATCGGTCAGCGCAGCTGTGTTGTGGGGATCAGTCGGGAGTGGTTCTTTCTTCTTGAGATATATCAAGGTACCAAGCCCCATTGCTGAAAGGCCAAAGCCACAAAGGCAGATTACAAAAACAAGCTTTAATATCTCAGGTTTTTTCATCGTAGGTCTCCTTGGACACGTCGAGAGGAAGTTTTCCAGGCCCAGCTAAACATAAGTAAAGAAAAAAGAATAGTAACAGCCCAACAGAGCGAGAGAGAGGGAAACCAATAGTCTGCCGCAAGGTCGGCCGTCAAAAAGGAACCATCCATTTGTTGCCGTACCCCTGAAACCGCATAAGACATCGGGTTGCAACGCATAATCCAGTGTAAAAGGAAAGAACCATTTTCAAGAGAGGGAATCGGAAAAAAAGCTCCGGAAAGGAGCCACATCGGCATAAGCAGCAGGTTCATAATCGCATGGAAACCTTGGGTTGAATCCAGCCTCCAAGCCAATACAAATCCAAGTGAGGTCATTCCAAAAGCAGCAATCCCGGCCAGAAAAATTAGTTGCCCTATTTCGAATAGGCCAGGACGCATCTCTGTAAAAAAAAGAAAAGACAAAAATAGAAGGCCTTGGAGCAGAGCCAGCGTCGTTCCGCCCAAAACTTTGCCTAAAACGATCCCCCAACGAGGAACAGGAGAGACAAGAACCGATTGCAAAAATCCTTCTTTACGGTCTTCTATAATTGAAATAGAGGTGAAAATTGCTGTAAAAAGCAAAATTAGCATGAATGAGCCTGGAAAGTAGTAATCCCGAAAGCTTTGCCCACTTTCTCCCAATCGAAAGGTACTTTCAAGTCCAGCTCCAAAAAGGAGCCAAAAAAGGACCGGTTGTCCGACAGCACCGATAACACGGTTTCGTTGACGGAGAAAGCGTAAAATTTCACGCCAGGCTAGGGTTAAAATAGCTCGAGAGTGGTTCATAACGTTTATCGGTTTTTTAATGTTGGGGCAATTGGAGGTAAAGGATTGCCGAAGCAGATTAATCGGCTCGAAAACTCGCCCCTGTTTTTTGTATAAAGAGATCTTCTAAAGTCGGTTTTCCAAGTTGGATCGAGTCAATTTCGTCACCAAAGGTTTCTACAAGTGTTGAAACAAGGTGGTGTCCTTTGGTGTGTTCAATACGGATTGATTGTCGAAGTAGAGTCGTCGGAAGTGAAAACTTCTCCTCAATGTTTCGCTGCAACTGCTTGGGATGTTGCGTTTCGATCGTTAATATTTCGTTGCCAAGTGTTTGACGAAGATTTTTTGGGGTATCGTTAGCCACGACTTTTCCCTCGTTGAGAAGGACAATTTGGTCGGCTTTCTCGGCCTCTTCCAGAAGGTGTGTTGTAAGAATGACCGAAAGACCTGTTGCCTGGTTTAACCTTCGTAAAATTTGCCATAGTTCAATGCGTGCCTGAGGATCGATCCCTGTACTCGGTTCATCTAGAAGAAGAAGTTTGGGACGGTGGAGGAGCACCTTGGCCAATTCGACCCGTCGTTGCCAGCCACCTGAGAGTTTTTCGACATAATCGTCTTTATATGGCCCTAAATGAAACTCTTCTATTGTGTTAGCGACACGTCGGCTAGCCTCTCTTTGAGAAAGTGAATAGAAGGAGGCTTGAAAGAGGAGGTTTTCTCGAACGGTTAGTTTTTTATCAAGACTTGGTGATTGAAAGAGGATGCCAAGCATTTTTCGTAATGATAAGACATTTTGAGGAAGTCGCTGCCCCAGAACTGAAATCGAACCGTCTTGAAGAGGTATTAAGGTCGATAACAGCCGAAAAAGGGTCGACTTGCCACTACCATTGGGCCCTAAAAATGCGACGATTTTACCAAGAGGTAAAACGAGGTCTAAGTCGACTAATGCATGGCGAGAACCGTAGCGGTAATGAACCTTTTGAATTTGAATAGCCGCCTGTTCGTCAGCAGTATTTATTGGCATCATTTGGTTGAAGTAACGTTATAAAAAAACGAGAGTGCAGTGATAAAAAACTAAAACGGTTCCCCAATACCAAAGAAAAATCTCGGGTGTGAAAAAGGTACCTAGCCCTCCGATCAAAAAGGAGGTCAATTTCAACAAAAAAAAGATGAGTAGTAAAAAGGTCGATCCACCCAATAGCAGAACTGTTCCCACATAACAGTTAATCCACTCGTTGCCACCTGGTAATACTTTCTGAATTTGCAAGCGAGGATAACGATCGGCAAATCCGTAGCGGAGTTCGCGACTCTCTTTAAGAAAAACAATTTGTTGAGAAATTGTTTTTTTGAGAGTCTTTTCGTCTGCAAACTCTTTCTTATCGCCTATTTGCTTTTGTGAAGTGTTGTCTTGTTCACGATCCAACTGCCTATTGACCAAATCTTGTAACTGAAACTGTAGCCGGTTTTGTTTAGCCTTTAGCTCGTCTGCGAACTCCTTGTTGGGAAGAAGGTGGAACATTTGATAAGCAAAAAGAGCTCGTTCATGGGGACCATTTTTTTGCGTCCCTTCTTCAAGAGGGCCGATTCCGTACTTTAATATTCTTTGGCACCGATCTAGAAGAAGTCTTTTTTCGGTAAGTTCTTCCTGAGATATCTCCTTAGGGTGGGAGGGACTCTCTTCTTCTGCGACTTCTGTGGGGTCTTTCTCCCGGTTTTGTCCTTCGAAGCCTATGTTATCTGGGGCGAGTAAAGAAAGCAGTTCTTTTTCTTTTGCTTTGAGGTTTTTTTTAAGGGCTGCTAAATAGTCCCACGACCCTTCCCTGAAAAGCCGTTGTCCTCTTGCTGGTGCAAGGGCTCGTTCCTTTTGTCGCTTGAATTCGACATATTGGCTAAAGATCAGGGCAATAGCCAAAATTGGGACAAGGCCGTAACAAAGGGCTTCCTGCCATGATAAGGGACGCCATTTTTCTTTACCATTAGACGATTGGGTAACAGCCTGCACCTTCTGCCGTTTCGATGAAAACCAGCTGAGCAGACCAAAGGTCGAAAAAATAAGCCAGATTGACAGAAGAGGTAATAACCAGTCGACCTTAGCATAATCAGAGATTGCCTCCCATTCTTTTGAAGGGACCTGTCCCTTTAGAATGAAAAAAGTGCTCAAAAAACCACCTAGAAACATCACGAATGCGCCTAACCAAAGGAGTGACAACAGCTGATTTTTTGCAAAGGGAGTCCCCTCTTCCCAAGGCGAACCAGAGGTATCTTTGTTCTGAAAAGATTCAGAGGAAGTATTCATGAGGTATGTACCGATAGTTTATACCGAGGAAGCGTTTTAAGTGATGGGGGTGTAGTTGATCGTCAAAAGACCGATCATCCAGAATGGCAAATAGATCAGTGACGACCTTAAAAGCCGTCTTGCAGTGACATCATTTCTATTTTGTGCAAAATCGAGAGCATATTTGAGCTGTAAAAAACCGAAAAGAAGGCAGACGGTCAGATAGAACCAACTGGCACCAACTCCATAACGCCATACAGGGAGGAGGCTCACAATAATAACCGCCACGGCACAAACGACCGCTTGCATGCCAGTGAGAAGGCCATCTTTTTCGACGACGGGCAACATCTTCATTCCCGCGTTGGTATATTGGGTTTTATAGAGCCAAGCGATCGCCATAAAGTGTGGAAACTGCCAGAAAAACATTAAACCAAAGACAGAAAGGGCCATCGGATCAAATGGTTGCCCCATGCCACACCAGCCCATTAAAAGTGGTAGTGCCCCCGACACCGCTCCGACAGCAGTGTTCCACGAGGTTAAATACTTTAACGGGGTATAAATCCAGACATAGCTTACCCATGTTGCAAGGCCAAGGTAGGCGGTGAGCGGATTTGTTTTCATGTAGAGAACGATAAATCCAACAATAATTGTTATGGCACCAAATACCAACACTTCCCATTCTTGGAGTGTTTTTGAAGGAAGAGGGCGATTGGCTGTTCGGGGCATAAGTGCATCTGTTTTACGTTCCAAGTAATGGTTTAAAACGCTACTACTAGCGGCAACCAAAACGGTACCTAACATCATGTAACAAAATGTTTCCATGAGGGCTTGCGGAATATTCCCCTCACAAGCGACATAAGAGGCGACGCTCACAGAAGCCATCACCATAATAAGTAGGCGTGGTTTGGTCAGCTCAAGATAGGCAGAAATGCGGGTATTCATGCGTTGGTTGGTATTAGCTATTATTGAGTATGTTTGATCAAAGGTTATGTCAGTGCCATTATTTTCATATGGCGTTTTTATTTTCTGCCATTTTATCGTTTTGCACAAGGTAAAGATAAGAGCGGAGAACCAACATTACCGACAACGCTAAAATCAACGAGCCCATGGCAACGTGTGACGTAATGACAACCGTTTGGAAGCCAGTTTCGTGGAGGATTAACCAGTCCGAGGTCCAGCTAAAAGTTTCTGCCCATCCGGGTGGGAGACCATTTTTCAGAGCCCATGTTCCTATTCCAAGTAAAACCTGTAAAGTGACCAGAAGATGAATTCTAGAGGTGACCCTTTTTATTCGTCGGTTTGCCTTAAATGGTTTTCCGAAGACCATTAGCACGATACTCGCAAATAGGAGTAAAAAGGCTAGCGTAATATGACAGACCGCCAGCCAAAAGTAGAGGTGAGGATTCGTTGTAACCACCAGATGACGAAGAAAAGCACCAAGGACAAGCTGGGTATAAGCAAAAAGTAAGAAGCCAATGGCAAGATACCAAAAACGTTGGGTTCTTTTTCTGAGTTCTGTTGAACCTTTGCTGTGAGTTTCTGAATTTTTAACGCCACTTTGAAGTTGTTGAGAGCGGGTTTCTTGCCAATAACTTGAGGTCCAAACGGCTAACATTGTACTGTAGGCAAAAAACAGAGGTCCTGTGCACCCGTGAATTTTTGCAAAATCGCGGTCGTCAAATAAAACGCGAATCCCACCGAGCCCTCCTTGGACCAAGACAAGCACTAAGCCACCAATGCCCCACCAAAACATACTTGGACGCCGGTCTTTGTATTTCAAAACGATAACAAGGCCAATCGTAAGAAAACCTGCCAACGCGCCGAGTAAACGATGGCTATGTTCTAAGAGTAAATCAAGGGGGCCACCAATCCACGAGGTTAAAGGATAAAGAAGGAGGTTGTAACCATAGGTGTTTGGCCAATCAGGGACAGCCATACCAGCCTGCTTGGTCGTGACTAAACCACCGACAAAAAGGAGTGGGAAAGTAACACAAACCAACAAGACAGCAAGCCTGTGAGGTAGTTTGCTAGGTATATCGATCTCGTTCCGGTTATTCACACAAATCTCTGCTGTTGTTAAAGGGTTTTGGGTCACCCTATTATTTAAGAAATTCTTGTTTTTCGGGAGCCCCCTTGAAAAGGGAGAAAATTCTAATGGTTCTTGGGAAGTTTTCGAGCCTTTCCTTAGTTGGACTCTTGGTTCTGTGGACAGTAGTCAAGCTTGTCATTAGAGTGGTTAAAGCGGTAGGGTGCGTGGAAAACGGTTCGTCCGACTGTGCCACAATCGGAGAGATTTTGCCACTCAAGGGTATTGGCTCGCCACGGGTTGGGAGGACTTTTTTTCCCAAAAAATAGCGTGTAAAAAAAGTTAATGACAAAAATCAATTGTGCTGTTGTTAACAAGATGGCAAAAAGGGTAATCCATTGATTCATCGGCAATAATGGTCGGAACAGCTCTAAGTGATAAGGATCGGCAGTCCGGCGTGGCATACCAGCAATACCGAGGAGATGCATTAAAAAGAATGTTCCATTGAGAAAAAGGAAAGTCATAACAAAATGAATTTTTCCAAGTGTTTCATTAAGCGTTTTTCCAAAAAACGAGGGGAACCAATAGTGAAAAGCACCAAAGACTCCCATAATACTGCTGCCAAAAAGGACGTAGTGAATATGGGCAACAATAAAATAAGAATCGTGAATGTAGGTATCGACAGCTGGTGAAGCCATGAAAATTCCTGAAAGACCACCAATGAGAAACATAAATACGAACGAGATCGAAAAGAGCATTGCCGTTGTAAATTGAATATTGGCCCGCCAAAGAGTTCCAAGCCAGTTAAAAGTCTTTAAGGCGCTGGGAATCGCTATGAGCATCGTCGATAATGCAAAAGTAGCTCCTAAAGCTTGATTCATCCCGGAAACAAACATATGGTGTCCCCAAACTAAAAAGCCCATAATCGCTATGCTGCAAACCGAAATAATCATCCCTCGATAACCAAAGAGTGGTTTTCTTGCAAAGCATGAGAGTATTTCAGAAATCATGCCCATTACCGGCAATATCATCACATAGACCGCTGGATGGGAATAAAACCAAAAAAGGTGTTGCCATGCAAGGGGGTCACCACCCCCATTGGAGAAGACTTCCTGAGCAATAACAAGTGATTGAGGCTGAAAAAAGGTTGTGCCGACTGAACGGTCAAGAATTTGCATCGTTCCACCAGCAAGCAGAACAGGTAGCCCAAAGAGCTGAATAATTGCTGCAATGAGAAGGCACCAGATTGTCATAGGCAAACGAAACATCGTCAGCTCCTTTGTCCGCCGTTGAAATATCGTTGCTATTGTGTTGATTGATCCAGCCAACGAAGAAAGGCTCACAAAAACAATGCCAATGAGCCACAATGTTTGGGCTTGACCACTCCCCGGTGCAGCCCCTGCGAATGTTGCAAGGGGGGCATAAGCGGTCCAACCCGAAGAAGGACCATAGCCTGGGCTAAAAAAGCTAAGGGTAAAGGCAAGGTAACCGGGCCACATAAGCGCAAAATGCCAAAAGCAGAGCTTTGGTGAATACATCCGGTCGGTTCCTATCATCGGCGGGATGAGCAAGTTCCCGAACGCGCCGGTTAATAAAGGGATCACAACTAAAAAGAGCATAACCGTCGCATGCATAGTAAAGAGCATCGTGTAGAACTCTTGTGGCATTTTGCCACCAGTACTTGTAAAGAGTGTCGACCCTAAAACAGGTACCTCCTCCCAGGGCCATGCAAGTTGCCAGCGGACAGCCAAGGCCAAAAGTCCTCCCCCAACCATCCAGAAAAGAGAAAGAAAAAGAAAAGCTTTTCCAATCACCCGATGGTTAAAGAGCCAGGGAACCTTCTGGTTCTGACAAGTCAGGTTCAAGTTTTGTAAGGAAGTTGTCATACAATACTGTTAATAAATAAGAGGCATATGCGGTAGCGTTACAGAGGATCCTTGTTAATGCCACCCCTTGTTAGCCACTCTTTAGACTCTTCGGCCGTAACAACGTGCAGTTCACCTGCCATCTTAAAGTGTCCCCAACCACATAGCTCTGCGCAGAGAAACTCGTACTTCCCTTCTTCGGTCGCTTCAAACCAGATGTAGTGGGTTCTACCCGGAAGGATATCTTGTTTAATCCGAAAGTTTGGAGCAAAAAAACTATGAATGACATCTTGGCTTCGCAGCTCTAAAACGACCAGTTCACCTTTGGGGAGAAGGAGAAAATTTGTTGTTAATACATCGTCTTCGGTATCGAGAAGCCCATCAACCCCCGCATAACGAATATCCCATTCAAACTGACGTGCTGTGATTCTGGCAAACGACTGCTGGAGCCTGGTTTTGTTGGGGGGGCTCTGTTTTTGGTTGGTTTCATCATTGGCAATCGGTTTGTAGCCAGTTGTCGCCGACCAGATTGATGTTTGATAAAGGATCAACCCCAAAAGGAGGCAGAAAAGGATTCCAAAAAGGCCCCACTCGATTTGGCCTTCGCTCAGTCGAGGTTTTTTTTCTAGAGGAGATTTGGCACATTGATTATTTGATATGGCTGAATCGGGAAGGGGCCTTGACCAAATTGCCCAGACAAACAGAAGGCCAACAAGGAGAAAAACAGAGCCGGTAAGATAGAGGACTAATACAAAAAGATGGTCAATGGTTGCAGCACGAGGGTTGATGTTTTTAGGAAGCCAAGCCCCTTCAAAAGGGGGCCAGCCACAGTAGGCCAGTCCAAATATTAAGGTTCCCAGCACAGGAATGGTAAGAAAAAATAGGCTCCAGATTGATTTGGTCATGAGTTTTTCTTGCTCAGCGGCGTGGCAAAGGTCGTCACCCAAAATTACCCGTTGGAGAGACTTTTTACAAAAGAGAAAATGCTTATTTAATCTGTGGAGGTAGTGGACCGTTTCGTACTCCTTGGCTTTCCTCTTCGTAGGGTAAGTTCCGGACATACTCGACAAGACACCAAATGTCGTACTCGGTCAGCCCTTGAATGGAATCAGGGGCGTTCTCCGGTTTGATAATGACAGAAGGCATCGGGGTACCGGCAATCCCCTGATGGATACGGCGGTAAATATCTTCTGGCTTGTAGCCCCCTCGAAAAACACCACGTCGAAGATTTCTGGGATTCGCTTTTCGAGGGGGAAATGCGCCTGCATCAAGGTACTCTTTCCCCGAATCGGGAGACAATATATCAAAATAGGCTTTCTCCCAGTCGTTGTAGTCTTGGCTCTCGCCGTTGCCCATTGCCATCACTCCGTGGCATTTGGTGCAGTTAGCCGTTTCAGTGCGGAAGAGAGTCTGTCCAGCAAGGACCATCTCCAGACGTTTTGCCTCCCGCTCTTCACCAGTGAACTGTTTGAGCGGAGAAGGAGAAACGGAGATCGGATAGTCGGCCGCCTCTTTCCACGAGAGAGCAATCTCCTCGGCAATTTCGTCAATGATCTCTTTCGCTTCGAGAACTTCAGGGGAGCCCTTTCCTTTTGCCTTATCGAGCAGAAGCTCACCTTCTTCCAGCTCATCAATAATATATTCTGCAAGCTGTCGTTCGGTTTCACCACGAATGCTGAGGTAGATAACATAGTCAACGAGTCGGTCTTTTTCGTTCTCAGGAAGAAGGCGAAAAGAAGGCATCGCTGTTCCTGGAATCCCGAATTCAACGATTCGTTTGAGGTCATCGTGAGTCGGTTTCTGGTCTCGCAAAGTCGATTTAAATTTAAAAATGCCTTGACGGTAGTCACGTGGATAAGGATCAATAACCAGGGCACGGGGCCCCTTTCCATCACCACTAAGGCCATGGCAGTCGGCACAATGTTGACGATAAAGACCATGAGAATGCCCCTCTTCGGTGCTAGAGACTGCTCCAGCCGCCATTTTAAGGTCTTCTAGAGAGAGAAAATCAAAGGAGGGTGATGTAGGGAGTGTAGGCTCATTCGGGGTTCCATAGAGATCAATGAGAACGGCCTCAAGGTTCGCTTTCTGAGGTGGACTCAATGGAGCAAGGTATTTTTCTAATTTTAGAAGATAGAGCTCGTCCAGTTCAAAACGGGGATCAGCTTTTGAGCACCCTGTCATATTCAAAAAGAGAAGGAATGGAAAAAAAATAAAAACCCCCAACAAAATTAAAGAACGCTCACGGCGTCTACCTAATAGCCGGTTTGCAGATTTTTCCAAAAAGGAATCAAAAAGAGTTGGTGAGGAGGGCTTTCTCATACGGAATAATTCAAAATGATGTTAGGAGATGCTATAGAGCTAACGGGCAGGGTTTTTCTACGAATGGCAGGCTCGCAGGTTACTTGAAGGTTGTTGAATTTACAGATAGAGTCCCGAGGTCGTTCGTTTTGCCACCCTCTATCGTAGCTGTAAACCGTCCTCTTTTGAAGGTTGTTAACTTGCCATTATGGGTGACCTCTTTAAGATAGCCACTTTTTTCATGCCAAACCTGGAAGGTCCATTCACCGGCTGGCAGATTCCGGATTTCAAAATTACCCTGAGAGTCGGTTAAAGCGACATAAGGATGATCCACAACCCAGATCCAGGCACTCATCCAGGGATGGACAGAGCAACTTACCTCGGCCGGGATCGACTCGCCTTTGGTGAATTGGTGTTTCAGGATGCCACCAGCTGGAATCATCGGGTTGATAGTACTATTTTTAGGGGTATTTATACGGGTATTGTGGCCAACCTTATCTAGGTTTCTTATTTCAAGGACTTGTCCAGTTCGGATAAAAAGAGCATGTGGGACGAATTGACACTGGGTGTTGTCAAGGGTGATAGCCGTTTTGAGCGTCTCGGCATAATCTTCATGAGAAGCGATTTTTTTACCCCTCTTAAGACGTAAAGAGATAAAAATATTGCTAATTCCTTTCTTGTTTGGGTCGACAACTAGGCTTTCGTCGTAAAGAGTGTGGTTACCGCAATGGGCTTTATCTTGGCTAATTGTAAGGAGTTTGGCGGGAGGGATCTTACCACTGAATTCAAAACGGCCACGTAAATGGCCCCATTCAGTTTTAGGTGTTCTTTTCTTTTTTGTCTCGAGATCAGATTGTTTTGCCTCAACGATCGGCAGGCTCAAAAGGAGAAAAAGAATCGCTAGAACAGGGGAGACATGTTTTGGGGCCATAATCAAAACCTCGGGGAAATTGGAAGGGACTAGGCAGATTACCTCTCAGGAAATAGGGACGATATGCCCTACCCTTTCGTGAGATGACACGACCAGGAACTAATTTTACGATGAAAGGGAAAATTCTCCAAGTACGCTCATTGTCTCAATAGAAGAAGGTACTTACATTATAGATCGCCCAGACTGTGCCATTTGTGAGCAAGTAGGAAAATGGGCGTTCAAGGTCACCCGAAAAAGTGGAAAAAGTAATGAAAATTTTGGTCATTGGCAGTGGTGGACGGGAACATGCTTTGGCGTGGAAAATTAGTCAAAGTCCTCGAGTCGACCAGGTTTTTGTCGCCCCTGGAAATGCAGGAACGGCCCGAGATGTCGAAAACATTGCCATCGCAGAGACTGATTTTGAGCAACTCATAGAATTCGTCAAAAAGAATGATGTTTCTATAACGGTCGTTGGACCGGAGGCACCTCTTTCAGCAGGGATTGTCGACGTTTTTGAAAAAGAGGGATTGAAGATTTTTGGCCCGAACCAAGAAGCGGCCCAGATGGAAAGTAGCAAGGTCTATTGCAAGGATCTTCTACGAAAGGCTGATATACCAACGGCCGATTATCAGGTTTTTCATGATGCCGAGAGCGCTTCTCATTTTGTTCAGAATCGTTATGCCGACGATGCTGGTGATGTACCATTGGTCATTAAGGCCGACGGACTCGCCGCAGGGAAAGGTGTCGTTGTTTGTCATAACAAGATTGAGGCGATCGAGGCGATTGATCAAATCGCTCGCCAGAAGGTCTTTGGAGAGGCCGGAAGTCAGATTCTTATTGAGGAGCGACTGGATGGAGAAGAGGCTTCGGTCCTTGCAATTACCGACGGAAAAACGATCGTCACTCTACCTGCTGCGCAAGATCACAAGCCTGCTTTCGATGGCGATAAAGGGCCAAACACTGGGGGAATGGGGGCCTATTGCCCTACCCCAAGTGTCTCGGATGAGCAGATGAATTGGATTGAGGAACATGTCTTGGTACCGACCGTTCACTCTATGAAAATAGAAGGTTGCCGCTTTAAGGGCCTGCTATATGCTGGACTGATGATGACTCGACAAGGCCCAAAAGTGTTGGAATACAATGTCCGTTTTGGTGATCCTGAATGCCAGCCTCTTTTGACAAGGTTAAAATCTGATATTGTTGATCTTATCGAGGCCACAATTGACGGGACCCTCGATCAGATTGAGCCACTACAATGGGACACTCGCCCTTCCATTTGTGTTGTCATGGCCAGCGAGGGCTACCCGGGAAGTTACAAAAAAGGCCTTGAAATAAGTGGTTTGGACGAAGTCGAGAAAATGGAAGATGTTAAAGTTTTCCACGCCGGTACCAAACTTGTCAACGGGAAAGTTCTCACAAATGGAGGACGTGTCCTCGGGGTAACGGCGACCGGAAATTCGGTCTCAGCTGCAAAATTACTCGCCTATACGGCCGTTCAGAAAATCCGATGGCCTGGCGTTTGGTGTCGAAAAGATATCGCCGATAAGGCGATTTATCAAAAAAGCTAGGGCTTCTAAGTAAGAAAAAATATCCACCACGGCTCTCTGGTTTTGTTGGTAAATAGCCTCCTGGATAGTTTTAGCGACCCCAATATGG
>JALCBQ010000150.1 GCA_028066335.1 Pirellulaceae bacterium | reverse complement strand
CCCATCGTGCCAACCGATCCATTCGGCGGGCTGATGTCGTTTTGATGTTTTTCGATGCCCAGGAAGAGATTAGTAAAGTCGATAAACAGCTATGCAATTACATTAATGAAAACCACAAGCCTTGCATTTTTGTCGTGAATAAGTGGGATCTCCTCAAAGATAAAACTCCAACCCAAGGATGGAGTGATTACATTCATGACACGTTCCCGACAATGAGCCATGCCCCTATTTTATTCATCACCGCTCAAGATGGTAAAAATGTTAAAAAACTGATCAATCACGCCCAAATGTTGTTCAAACAAGCTCTTTTAAGGGTCTCTACCGGTGTTCTCAATAGGGTCTTGGGGTACGCTCTTAAAATTAACCCACCACCGATTTTCCGTGGACGACGGCCCAAGATTTATTACGCTACCCAGGTCGCCTCTCAACCACCGACGATCGTTCTCTTTACCAACTATCCCGATGCATTTTCGCCGAGCTATCGTCGATTTCTCATCGGATTTTTCCGCGATCAACTCGATTTTGGAGAGATACCCATTCGGCTATTCTTTGAAAAACGTGGGCACGACGATACCCGCGACGACGTCGCCGAGGCTGTCAAAAAGCAGAAATAAGTCTTATCAGCCGTTTAGCCGACCTCTGGCAAGCCATTGGCCGTTGTTTCATCTTCTTTAGGCAAAACAATGATTCGAAGGTCACCAACATTGGTCACTTTTTCACCTGCTGGTAAGTGTCCCCCGAACTCTTCGAAGAAAGAGTACGCATCAAACTGCAAGAGCCTCTCTTGAACGATCCTTCTCCACTTAGAAGAATCTTTTGCGAAGAATTCCGATATTTTTTTCGACGTGAAATAAGCGCCAGAAACGTCGGTTGGCCCATCTTCGCCATCGGTGGCACCCGACAAAAAGCCGAAAGAAAATTTTTCCAATTTCTCCTCAGAGAGATGGCCAGACAATTCATCCCAAAAGGCAAGGGCAAGGTGCTGATTTCTTCCACCAAGACCGTGAGATTTTGGTAATTTCACAATCGGTTCACCACCTGTAATGAGACAGTTGATCGCTTTATCCTTGGCTGCTGAAAGTGCTAAATGGGCAAGGTGCCGCCCTATTTTTTCGGCTTCACCTTCGGGCTTGGTCGACGAATCCATTACATGATTGTAGCCTCTCTTCTCGGCCTCAATTCCGGCCGAATCAACGGCGAGCGCATTATTTCCGATCACTTCGTAATAATGGTTGGGAAAGAGAGGCAACGACTCTGTTCCCTTTTGCTGACGAGAACGATTTTCTCTTTGCCATCGTGTTGCCAACCCCTGGAGAAAAAGAGCCCCCTTATGCCTGGCCTCTTCCAGTGAGGGGACATATTCCTTTTGTTCCTTAAGTGAGAGGTAATTTCCCATAACTTCCCTGGCTGACGTTTCCATTTGCAAAAGATTATTTTGAAGATAGTCCAACTGACTGGCAAGATCTGGTAGGGCACCGACCTCTTTCCAATTTGGGAAACAGGTCGGTCCCGAACCGATATAGAAAGGGTTATCGCCTGGCACATCCGAGATCGCCAAGGTAACCATCGGTGCCAAACTCGCCATGGCGAGCTGTCCCCCTTTTATCTGGCTAAAAAATTGCCGAATCCGATTCATCTCAGTGATATTTGCACCACGAGAACTGACAATCGAAACGAGCCGATGCTTCTCCTCTATAGAAAGCCCTCTAGGAAAAGTGACCAAATTAGAAGAACCTCCCGAAAGGAGAAAGAGGCATAGGTCGTTTGGCCGAAGCCTTTCAACGTAGTGACAAATTCTTTCCGTCGCCTGGACGGCCTGTTTCGTTGGTCGGTTTTCATCACCGCTACGGACGGGTACACACCGAATGAACTTTAAGGGGGTCATCCGTTTGTCGGGAACGTTAAGCTGTCCTGCCAGTTGCATTTGGCGACAAACCTCTTCTCCGAGAGCTTCTTCCAGACCAGCTCCCATTGCTGCGGCCGCTTTCCCACCCCCCAAGACGACGAGGCGACCAATGTTCGCTCGTTTAAAAGAGAACTCACCCAAAAACAAGTCTGTCGGCGTTGCATGGACCTGCTCTCTAACGAGTCGGTCGCCGGCGACTCCGTCAACACCAGCCTGCCAAATAGCCAAAAGATCTTCTTCAAGGTTATTTTTATAAAGTTTCTCTTTTCCAGCCAAAACTTTGCCCTCTTTTTAGCAGGTCACTTTTTGTATCGCTTGGCAAATTTGCCCAAAGAAGAGATCGACCGCCTCCCGTTGTCGGTCGATTCGCGAGGTCGTGGCGAGCCTTAAGGTTGCTTTCAGAACGGGATTCTGTTTTAAAAATTCTTTGGAGAGTGTGGAACCTTCTTGTCTGCTACCTAGAGCAACAACGATGAAAATCTGCCCATCTTTTTCGGTGGGGGCGTTGGGGCCAAAATGTCCGGTAATCGCGGCGCCAACATGAGCGTGTGCCGTCCGGGCAAGAGCCGCATGTGCCATTTCGGCAGTGACCTCAAGCGATTCAGGGGTATGTCGGTTGATGATCGAGGCACCCATTTGGAGCCAACTCTCTTTACTCTCTTTTTGATAAGTCACTAGCGAACCAGCGAAATGAGAGCTTATCCCGGGTAAGAGCCCCAGCCGGGCAGCAGCCAAACCGCAGGTACAACTTTCGGCCAAAACCAGGGTCCAGCCGAGCCGTTTTAGATGAGCGAGAAGTTCTTCTTCCTTTTCCAGATTTTCGGCGACCATTCTTAGCCTGCACTTGCTTTTTTCAGATTATCGAATTCCCATAAAAGGTTTATTACGACACGGCTTGTCAACTTACCTTTAAAGGGGCTCTCGTACAAGGTACCAATTCAAGGTAGAATAGGGGCCCCTTTTCGGCCAACCGCCTCTCCTTTGGGTGGACCTCTTCGGCCGCTCACCCCCTCTTTTGCCCCTTATACGACTGGACTCCCCTCTTTGCACCGGCGATTGAAAGAACGTTATCAACTGCTGACCCCATCCCAAATTGCGACTTTGTGTGGCCTCTTTTCAGCCGTCGGCTATTCGTTGACCAATTCTGTTTTAAAAGAGGTTGCCAAGTGCGATCCCTTTTTGGTCAGCACAATCAAAGCGATACCGACGTGTTTATTATTGGGTCCTTGGATGGTCGTCCTCTACCGGCGTGGGGAACAGGTCTTTCCCTCATTACCGATAACGCTCATGCTTATTGGTGTCGGACTTTTGAGCCAATTTGGCGGAAACGTCGCCTTTCAGGAAGGCCTTCGGTATGTCGACCTAGCGATCGCTATACCCGTATGCCTCGGGGTAATGATCTTAACGAGTACTATCTTGGGCTGGGTCGTACTGAAAGAGGCGACAACTGTTAGAATGATCGTCTCCTCAATCGTACTGCTTACCGCTGTTGTCATATTGAAGGTCGGTACAACACAGCAAGAAGAGATATCGACAGATCAGCCTTCCCAGAAAGTATCCACCAAACAAGAAGCTCAAAAGAATTCTCCCTCTGATTCAACGATGAAAGCGAACGGTGGTTTAATCACTACATCTTCTGACCATTCAAAAATCGGTATAGGTATTTATCTTATTGTCTTTTCTGGTGTTTCGTTTTCAGTGCTGGCAACAGCTATTAGATACGGGGTACGAGAGACCGTCCCTCACTCGACGACCCTTGTCATTTTGAGCATCGTTGGTGTTATTTCCTTGGGAGGAACCACTATTAAAAGGTTGGGAATCGAAGGTATTTTAGCGACAGCACCGATCGACTTGACCTTTATGACGTTGGCTGGCCTCCTCAACGCCATCTCATTTCTAGCCCTTAGTAAGGCACTCCAACACGCAAGTGTCGTTTACGTAAACCTTCTGAATGCCTCGCAAGTGATGATGGCAGTCCTAATTGGTATCTTTTATTTTCATGAGACCCTCACTTTGACCTTAGCAAGCGGGATTGGCCTGACGATTGTCGGCCTGCTGATTATGCGTAAAAAAAAGGTTGCTCCTGAAACGGGGTAGCAACCTTTGGCTTTCTTTTGATCTCTTTTATAAATTTTCAAATAAACGATTGTGTCATTTGAAAGAAAGGAAGACTATGAGCGACCAACCTCTTTTTTAAAGCTCTTAGGCGTCCGAAAGTTTTGGTACTCCTGACATACCTTTTCAAGACGCTCTTCAATCCAATCGGCAAGAACATCGATTGGGCTATCGTCTGGCTCGGCTAGACTGGCACCCTTTTGGTCTTTTTGCTCGGCAGCTTGCAAGGTTAGTAATTTTTGAGGCGTTTCAGGTTTCATTGTTTCGTCCTCCTAAAGAAAAGCTACTTACAATGAGGTGCAAAATACATGCCAAAGGTTCGCGAAACTGCACCTAAACCCTCTAGTATGTTCTAAAACCCTATTTAATAAGGTTTTAGAACATACTCTAACCGACCCCTCCTTCTATTTTTCGCAAAAGCTGCTTGAAAGTCGTCTCTTTTTCACGACATGTTGGCGATTTTTTGACTCAAAATGAACCTGAATGTCTCATAATCGTTCAATTTTTTGCAGATTAAGGGATTTCTCTTATGATCTTTCCCCCTTTTATCCCAAAAAAATATTTTGTTTTTTTCCAAAGATCGTTATGGGTGTGGCGAATAACCTTTTGTAAAGGGGGCATCGGCTCTTGCGAATATCCCTAAGTCGTTTTTACCAAACAGGTTAAAAAACTAAATAAACATTTTTGGAGGTTTACCGATGTTTAAGAAATTGTTTTTTCTCGGTGGTGGTCTTTTCTTGTTAGTCGCCTTGTTTTCCAACTCAGACGTTTATAGTGAGTTCGCAGGACGTGCCCGCAACTTTCACGATTCAATCCATGAGCATGATGTCGATAGCCAAATCCGCCAAGCTCGACGCCTCGTTCGTGACTTGACCCCTGAGATCAGGGAAAATACAGGACGGATTGCCAAGGAAGAGGTCGAAATCGATCGCCTTGACCGAAAAATTGAAAAAATGGACCAAGAGCTCTTCAATGAAAAAGCGAGCATACTTCGCCTGAAAGAAGATCTCGAAAATGGTAACGCCCTTTATTACAGTGGCCGTACTTACACCGCTTCTGAAGTCAAAGAGGATCTCGAGAGTCGATTTAACCGATTTAAGTCGAAAGAGAGCACAATAAACAATCTCAAGCAGGCTCTTGCCCATCGTCGACAAAACTTGGAGTCAGCCCGTACGAATCTTGAAGACATGTTAAATGCTCGGAAGAATCTAAGCCTTGAAATCGATAACCTTGTCGCTCGGAATGAAATGACCAAAGTTCACCAGTCGACAAGTGAGTTTAGCTTTAACGACAACAAACTTGTCGAAGCAAAAAATCTCCTTGAAACGATCGCAACCGATATCGATATTAACACCCGTATTGCAAACTCGGACATCCAGTCGCATTACGAAATTCCTGTTGAAATTGCCGGTGAAGAGCATGATATCCTCGCTGAAATCGGTGTCCACTTTGACGGGAACGTTATCGAAGAAGTCGACAGCGAATCGGAAATCGTCGTCGATTTAAAAAACTAGTTTCACCGTATCGCCTGAGACTGTCTTGCGTGAATTGATCTTCGAGGTCGATTCACTCGGCATGATAAAGTCGACAACGCTCAACCATTTTGAAAACTCATTTGTTTGGGTATCATAGGGTCAGCTAACACTGACCCTTATTTTTTGACTCTCTCGATAAAGAGACAGGTACCATCGTGAGCTCTAACACGCTACACCATTCTTCTGTTCTTTGGATTAGCCCGATCGGTGGCTACCTTCTCTGCCCACAAGAGACATTAACTCTCGGGCAAGCGATTCCAAAC
>JALCBQ010000149.1 GCA_028066335.1 Pirellulaceae bacterium | reverse complement strand
ACAAAAGCAGAATCGAGATAATGCACTCACTGAACTGGAAACATTTTTCGAAGAAGTTCGTGATTATCAAAAAGCCCGTAATGGCGCAGGCAACAAACACCCAAAAGATACTCGCCTAGAAGCAATGCTGCCTGTTATCGAAGGGGCTCTCCCTCTTATTATCCATGCTGATGAGACCCAACAAATCCAATCGGCAGTCGCCTTTGCAAATAAACAAAAGGTCAAAATGATTCTCCATGGTGGCTACGATGCCCTGAGATGTGTCGACCTTCTTAAGGCAAATAACATTCCAGTGATTATTGGTAGTGTCCATCGGGTTCCCTCCCGGCGAGATGACGATTACGACGCTCCTTTTACCCTTGCAAAAAGATTACTGGACGCCAAAATTCCTTTCTGTATCTCGGGTACTTCTGGCGGAAACTCATCCAAGGTACGAAACCTCCCTTATCAGGCTGGAAAAGCAGTCGCCTATGGTCTTTCAGAAGAAGAGGCGATCAAAGCGATTACCCTCAGCCCCGCGCAGATTTTTGGAGTCGGTGATCAAGTCGGTTCGCTCGAAGTTGGTAAGCAAGCAACTTTGATTGTCACCGATGGCAGCCCTCTTGAAATTACTACCGATGTAAGCCATGCCTATATTCAAGGTGCCAAGGTCGATCTCCGATCAAAACATACCCGTCTCTTTGAAAAATTTAAACTTAAGTACGAACGACAAGGAATCATCTTTCCAGAAGAAAAGAAATAGATCTCATATTCTATTCAATAAAAAGAGGCAGACCGTACGCGGCCTGCCTCTTTTTTCTTCCTTATTACTTTTGCCAATCCCTCACATAGTTTTCTAAAACGAGGGCGAGCGTCTAAATGAGCAGCCTTCTTTATACAAGTGATTTGTACATACTAATTCGCGGCAAAACAGAAAAACCTAGTTTCTCATAGAAGGAGACAACTTTTGCTGTTCTTTCACGAACTTGCAAATGAACCGTCCGACATCCGACTCCTTTTAGTGACTCTACCGCATGAGAGACCAACCTCTTCCCAATCCCTGTGCCACGACAACTATCGTCTACAGCAACACTATAAATCCACCCACGGTGTCCATCGTAGCCGGCCATGATTGTTCCGACGATTTGCCCCTGTTCTTCATAAACCCAAAAAAGGTCCCGCTGAGTACGCCATTTGCAATCGATATCTTCTGCTGGATTCTGTTTCAAGGGAGCATCTGAAAAAGCCTCTTGCCAAAGGGCAATGACCTTATCGGTGTCAATAAGCTGGAATTTTCGAATAGTCATATGGATCACTTGGCAGGTCATTACTAAAGGGGAAACAATCAATGATAAATGTGAAGAAAGACACTAGGTATAAAAAAAGATCCGCTGGCCGCTTTGGCCACCGGATCGAATTGTACGAGATAAGGCGTAATAGCGGTTAGCGTTTCGAGAACTGAGTACCGCGGCGGGCACCGTGAAGACCAGGCTTCTTGCGCTCTTTCATACGTGGGTCTCTCGTGAGGTAACCACCATCCCGTAAGGTAGCGAAATATTCTTCATCAAGCCCACAAAGAGCACGAGCAATACCTAGCGAGCAAGCACCGGCTTGACCACTCGTCCCCCCGCCGATCACATTAATACGGACATCTATTTTGGATAGCGCCTCGACACTATTAAGCGGACCAAGAACAACACCACGATCGCGCTCGTTTGGAAAATATTCTTCCAACGAACGGCCATTGATAGTGAGCAAGCCGGCACCTTCTTTGACACGAACACGTGCCACAGAGGATTTACGACGGCCAGTTCCCAGCAACTCTTCGGTATGTCGATCCTTTTTTGCTACAATCATCGCTTTGTTGTAATCTTAATTCTTTAAAAGTATGAAACGTTTAAAACGGTTGACTCGGCTATGTATTAAAAATATCAGAGATTTTCCAAGAGACGTAATAGGCCGCATGAGAGGAGCGGCACTTATGCCATCGTATTACTTTTGGCCCCTAGTTCAGTAACTTGGGGATTCTGTGCAACGTGAGGATGCTCAGTACCGGCATAAATTTTGAGTTTGGAAAGCATTTGTCGTCCGAGCTTGTTTTTAGGAAGCATACGGCGAACCGCTTCTCTAAGGATCAACGTCGGTTTTTTTTCAAATCGGTCTGCCGCTGTCTCTTTTCGCTGACCAGTGTAGCCAGTATACCATGTATATTGTTTTTGTTCCCACTTTTTACCGGTCAAAACGACCTTCTCAGCATTGGTAACGACGACAAAATCGCCGGTATCCACATGTGGTGTATAAGTAGGACGATGTTTGCCCATAAGAACAGTAGCAATATCACTTGCCAAGCGACCAACGACTTTATCCGCACCATCTACAAGAAGCCACTTTTGTTCGACTTCACCGGCCTTGGCCATGTAGGTTTTCGTACGATACGGTTGATTACTCACGAAATTCTCCTCCGACGTAAACTGCCTCTAATTAGGCATTTAGGTACATAGGGAACCTAAAATGTATTGAATATTCGACTTCCGCTAAGAAATTAGGAAGGTCTAGTCTATAACCAAACCCCTAAACGAACAAGGGACTTTCTGCCATATTTCCCTATTTTTTCGGACCGAGGTTCCCTTCCCTGCCATTACTCATTGCCCTTAAGTTGGCTACTCGATCAATAACCTCGTCTCTCTCTTCTTATCTTACTACTTTTTCAGACAAGCCAACAATTCTACCTTCTTTTACAGGAAGGTGGAACGACTATTCGACTGAAACCTCCTGACATCAAAAGAACCAAACCATGGACTCACCCTCCTCCCAAATGCAACAATATCCGAAGGGTACAAATCCTCACAGCCCCACTGGGACAAGGAATGGCATACCCAAATGATAAGCTATGCCTATTATTATGGCCACGCAAAGAAAATTATCGCCTCTCAAAGAAAAAGAAAGGCAGTTTAACTAGATTAGAAAGTATACACATGGCGATAACACCTAGAGAAAGGACAGAGGATAACAAGACTCTAACGTTATCACTTGCCAACGGGGGCTTACTCCAAAGTGGTTCCCATTTCACAATAACCAAGGATCGGTTGTTCTTTACGAGTTTTACTACGATTGCAATTAAACCGGTTCTCTAATTGGATCAGCCAAGTGAACGATAACTTTCCTCATAACGATCTCCCACACCCCCTCCCTTCCCAACAAAATCTGCCTAGGGTGCAAAATGACAGTTTGTTAGCACTCGAAGATTACACAGCGCTCGTTGTTTCACGCATCTACAGTCTTTTAGAGAAGGTTACTGGCTATACGATTACCGACGGAAGCCTAGGGCGCATTCAGAAAACAAAAGGAGAGGCGCAACCGACTCCCGAGGAAATCGCCCAAATCGGTCTTGAAGTTTTCCACCTCGCCGAGTACGCCAGTGACGTAATTCTTGATACGCAAGAGGTGTTATTTTCTTGTTCTCAAGGAGGAGAATCAGACAAGCTTAACGGACAGGATCATGAGGCTCTCGATGAACTCAACCACCAAATTTTAGGTGATGATTACAAGACCACCCAAGATACTGACGACCAATTAGCCGATCAACCGGCCACCCTCTCCAAAGAAACAAACTCTCACCAAAAGAGCAATAAAATTGGCGAGACATACACGCTCACCCAAAAACACTTCGAGCAGTTTAATCAAATTCTCCTTGAAGCGGTCGACATGACTGGCTCCTCAGCCGCTGCAATCTACCTTCTAGACGACGCAACAACTGAACTAACCCTCTTCAGCAACGTCGGGCTTCCTGTCCAAAGCACCCTCTTTCCCTCTCGCCCTCTAAAAGAAGCTCTTGCCGACCTCGAAGCGATGCTCGGCCACGCTGTTGTTCTCGACCAAATTCACCAACTCCCCAAGTGGAATTGCCCTGAAAAAGATTTCTACTCGGCATGTTGTCTCCCAATTCTCAGTAAAGATAACATTCTAGGGACGATTTGGTTCTTTGATGATGTCCTCCATGACTATACCCCTGATGAAACAAACCTTGCCGAGATCTATGCTGCCCGCATCGCTGACGAGCTCGACAAAATTGAAGCCGAACAAATACCCTCCATTCACCCTTCAAAACCAGACTCGACCCATCTTCACGAACCCTCTTCTCTCTCAATCGTCTCTGCCCCTAACAAGGAACCTTCTCAGGCAAATCACCCAAATGACCTCTTCCAGGTAACTGCCGATTTAGCCCAACAAAGTGAGGAAGCGAAAGAAATTTCACAAAAAGGCTTCAGACCACTCGGGCCGACCGTGACCCCATTTCTTCAAAATAACCAACTCTCTATTCATAGTTGGAAACGTCAAGCTCGACCTTTCTCAGGAGAATTCTCCAATACGGCTAAGCTCCCCAATGAGAAGCTCGCCGGCTACCTCTGTTCGACCCAAGGGTACGATCTACAGGCCGGTATTCTAGCGACCGAGTTTAACGCTGCCATCACAGCACATTTGCAATACCCTCATTCGAGCCAGGGGCTCCTGGGAAATCTGAACAATACGATCTACAACCTGCACCGTGGCGACCATTTTGGCCACTTTGGTTACTTTCAGCTCGACCCGACCACCGGAAAAATCGAATTCAGCACCGCTGGTCAGATCATAGCTCTTCTTCTCAAAAACCATTGTTGCCAAATTTGGAACCACGACGCCCCACCGATCGGCCTGAGGGCTGGGCACCCTTTCGAGGTTGAGAGCCTCCAGGTCGAACCAGGGCAAAGCTTCCTTCTCTTAAGTGGTGGTATTTTTCAAGAATTAGGTACAGAGGGAAAGCAGCTCCAGCCCCGTCAATTAGCTCAACACCTTCTTGAACAGACTCCTGAAAACGCCGAAGAGCTACTGGTGGCAGCCTCCTGTTTCTTGCAACAGTTTCATCCACAGAAGCTTCAATACGATCAAACGATCTTGACAATGCGAAGAGAGTAAGCCCAAGAAGGTAGAAGGGTTTCTTCGATTTGTTCCTTAAAATGAAAGAAACCTACTTGTCTAGACTGGTTGCCTCTCAAATAATAAGAACCCTCTTTTAAAGAAATCTGCGGATGTGGCGGAACTGGCAGACGCGCTAGGTTGAGGGCCTAGTGGGAGATAATCCCGTGGAGGTTCGAATCCTCTCATCCGTACTCTATCAAACCAGGGTTTTCATCAACATTGGTGAAAGTCCTTTCTTTATGCCCAATGTGAACAAGTGACAAAACAAGTGACATTGTTGGGTTTCCATTGGATTTCTAGTGCTGGTCTAAGCGAGGCATTCGCTATGTGCTTGAACATTCCAATCTTTTCAATCGAAACACATCGTCCACCTAATCTTTCTCTCTTCGTGCTTCTCCTTTGACAAAGAACGCCTGAGACTCTGACCAAAGCATATAATCTGAAAAAATATCGATCGCCTCTTGGCGATATTGCGCCGCGAGGGCGTCGACCTCACTGTCGGTTAACTTTTTATTAAGGGAAAACCAGAAGGAGGTTCCATCGCCATCATTGTCATCCCAAATATCCGAACAGTACCATTTCAAATTGTAAAAATAAACTGCTACTGGGTTAAACTTGCCCTCTTTATTCTTCTCGTTTCTCGGACGAAACGGGCCGACTGCGGTCGAAGCAATATACCTGACGATTAAAACAAAAATACCGACACCTATGAGAGCAAGGATTACCAGAAATAGAAAGCGAAAAAATAGAGCCAAACTTAATAGCACCGCACCACTAGCACCACCATAAAACAAAAGTGTCCAACAACCTGGTCCATCACCATCTGAACCTAAATGGGAACAATTGTTGCAAGAAGGTTCAGGCAAAACGACTGAGACCTCGCGCTTATGAAGTAGGAACCCTTTTTTCTGAATAACCTTTTTCCAAGTCTCGTCCTCACTATCATATTTGCAGGTTATATCTGACCCTCCACATTGTCGGCAAATTCGATAGTACAACCAGTCATTCTCTTTCC
>JALCBQ010000148.1 GCA_028066335.1 Pirellulaceae bacterium | reverse complement strand
GCCCTGGCTCCTTTCTCGGCGAATTAGTGACTCTCCTGGCTTCCTGCACGACACAACAACGCAATTATAAAGTCACCTGAACAAGCAAACTACCCAAATTCCACCGAACCACCCTAATCAATATACTACCCCCAACCCAAAAACTAAAGCAGAAGAGAGGCTTTGGACATCCGATTTCCATAGATTTCCTTTTCTTCTCTCTGGGCAGGTATTCTCTCCTTTCTTTTCTTAAGGAATAGTAGGGTTAATCCGAATAGAAAAATGTTATTAAATAGAAAGTGACAATATATAAGATGTTTAATGAAAACACATTATGTTTTTTATTATCTATTTTTTCAACAGTTGATAACTACACAGAAACAAGGTAGTGTACAGTTGGTAGAGTGTTACCAAAGAGGCCTGGTGTGGTGGCCATTAGAGAAGCAATGTTTGTTGCTTGTAAAAGAAAAACAACAAATAGGTGCGAGCAAACACGTTTTCCACTGGAGAGAATGTGGGATTGGTTTGTTTTCGTGTTTTGTGGTATTTAGGTTATCGGCGTGGTTTTTGTGTTGGTTTAGCGAAAAGTTAAAATAGGATGTTTTGGGGCGAGGTGTTGGGTGGCATGAGTTAAAGCCCTGGCAGGAGAAGAGTTGGTAAGCCCTAAAGACAAATAGTAACCAAAGCAGTGTCGTTAAAAAATAGGGTCATTAAAAAACTGTCAAGGAAACAGAATTATCGTTGAGAGTGGGGTGGAGAGGGGGTAGAATGGTGACGGTCCCTTGTGTTGATGAATCTACTTTTTGGTTTTTGAGTAACTTGAATAAGGAATCCAGGTATGACTTCCCATGTCCCTGCCGGCTGTAATACCGTGAATACTTATCTGATTGTCCCTTCGGCCCGAGAGGCGATCGACTACTATGTAAAGGTATTTGGTGCCAAAGAAGGGTGGACCCTTCCTTCTCCTACAGGTAGTATTTGTCACGCCGAAGTCGTTATCGGTTGTTCGACAGTTATGTTGGCCGAAGCCGACGAATCAATGGGGTTTAAATCGCCCGAGCAACTCGGTGGCTCTCCTGTATCAATGTGTGTTTACTTTGAAGATGCCGACAGTGTCTTTAAAAAGGCGGTCGAAGAGGGGGCAACGGTCGCCTGTGAAATGATGGATGCCTTCTGGGGGGATCGGTTTGGAAAAATCGTCGATCCATTTGGACACCACTGGGGGATTGCTACCCATAAAGAAGACCTTACCCCTGAACAGCTTCAAAAGGGTGCCGAAGAGTGGTTTGCCGAGATGGCCAAACAAGGGGGAGAATGTAGCTCAGGCTAAAACGGTCCAGACTTGTAAGATATCTCTAAGATTTTCTTTCCAACTCCCTCTTTCTTGCCACTATTGGTAAACCGTAAAACGCAGTAAAGCGGATAGTAGAGAGTCGCACCCAAGGGGAAAAACTGTGGTGGGCAATCAGAATCCACCTCTTTACCAACCCAAAGAGCCGCCTTCAAAAGTGGTTCTTTTTTCTTTATGCCCCTTGTTGAAATGGTGACGATAGGGGAAAATTTCGGGAATTTTAGTGACTAGGCGACGGTAGCCACCCGTTTTGATCCTCCTCTTTTTTTGCGCCGATTTTATGCCTAAACGTACCGACATAAAAAAAATCTTGCTTATTGGTTCTGGCCCTATCGTTATTGGTCAAGCGTGTGAATTTGACTATTCAGGGACACAAGCCTGTAAAGCGCTCAAGGAAGAAGGGTACGAGGTCATTCTGATCAACTCGAATCCGGCAACGATCATGACCGATCCGAGTGTCGCTGATCGGACCTATATCGAGCCCCTCACCTGGCAAGTCGTTACCAAGGTCATTGAAAAAGAACGCCCCGATGTCCTTTTACCGACACTCGGTGGCCAAACGGCCCTGAACATCGCTATGGATTTGGCAAAACATGGGGTTTTGGAAAAATACAACGTCGAGTCGATCGGGGCCGACGCAAAAGTCATCGCCAAGGCCGAAGAGCGGGAGCAGTTCAAGCAGGCAATGCACAACATTGGCCTTGAGGTCTGCAGGGGCGAAACGGTCAATAATCTAAATGAAGCGAGAAAGCTCATTGAAAGCATCGGCCTCCCCTGTGTTGTAAGACCTAGTTTTACCATGGGGGGATCGGGATCGGCGATCGCCTATAATAGAGAGACCTTCGACCAACTCGTTCAACAGGGGCTCGACCAGTCACCTGTCAACGAGGTTCTTATCGAAGAATCGATCATCGGCTGGAAAGAGTACGAAATGGAGGTCATGCGAGACCTCGACGACAATGTCGTGATTATCTGCTCGATCGAAAATTTTGACCCCATGGGGGTTCATACCGGCGACTCAATTACGGTCGCCCCTGCCCAGACCCTCACCGACAAAGAATACCAAAGGATGCGAGACGCCTCGCTAGCCGTTATTCGAGAAATCGGTGTCGAAACGGGGGGCTCAAACATCCAATTCGCCATCGAGCCAAAGACGGGGCGAATGATCGTTATCGAAATGAACCCACGGGTAAGTCGGTCGAGCGCACTCGCCTCGAAGGCGACCGGTTTTCCCATAGCAAAAATTGCTGCCAAGCTCGCCGTCGGTTATCGTCTGCACGAATTACAAAACGATATTACCCGCCAAACCAAGGCATGTTTTGAACCAACGATCGATTATGTCGTTACCAAAATACCACGCTTTGCATTCGAAAAATTCCCCGAAGCCGACACGACCCTGATGACACAAATGAAGTCGGTCGGTGAAACGATGGCAATCGGCAGGACTTTTAAAGAGTCGTTTCAAAAGGCACTTCGCGGCCTCGAAGTTGGGAGCTTTGGGTTTGGAAATGACTCTCAAGATCTCTTCCACAAAGGAGAACTCCCCTCCAAAGAAGATATCTTGCCAAAACTATCGGTGCCAAATGCCAACAGGGTTTGGTATATACGGTACGCTATAAAAGCCGGCATGACCCTCGACGAAATTTTTGAAATTACTAAAATTGACCGGTGGTTTCTCGATAACCTTTTTCAAATCGTTGAACTCGAAGACGAACTAAGGGCACTCGGAAAACTTGAAAAACTTACCCCCGAACTTTTGCGAAAAGCAAAACAATACGGTTTTTCGGACCGACAGTTATGCACGATTTTCAGTACCAGTGAGGTCGAATTCCGTCGTTTGAGAATAGGGATGGGGGTCGTTGCCACCTTCAAGTCGGTCGACACCTGTGCTGCCGAATTCGAGGCCTTTACCCCCTACTACTACTCGACCTACGAACAGGAAAATGAGGTCCCCCCTAAAGGTGACCGCAAAAGGATAATGATCTTGGGTGGTGGCCCCAACAGGATCGGACAAGGGATCGAATTCGACTATTGTTGTTGCCATGCCAGCTTTGCCCTCAGGGAACTTGGCATAGAATCTGTTATGGTCAATTCAAACCCTGAAACGGTCTCGACCGATTACGACACGAGTGACCTCCTCTTTTTTGAGCCCCTCACCGCCGAAGATGTCCTCAATATTTGTGAAGTCGTCAAACCCGACGGGGTCATTGTTCAATTCGGTGGTCAGACCCCCCTTAACCTTGCACGTGCCCTGGAGACGGCTGGTATACCGATTATTGGAACCTCTGTCGACACGATCGAGGCGGCCGAAGACAGGGAAAAGTTTCAGCAACTTCTCCATAAGCTAAACCTTAAACAACCGGCCAATGGGATCGCCCGGACAATGGAGCAGGCCCGTGCAGAAGCTCAAAAAATCGGCTATCCCGCCCTTGTACGCCCTAGTTTTGTCCTTGGCGGGCGAGCCATGGAAATTTGTTACGACGACGCACAGCTCGAACAGTTTGTCCGTGAAGCCTTTGTCGCAGCCGGTGGACAGCCCGTCCTTATCGACCGATTTTTAGAAGACGCAACCGAAGTCGACGTCGATGCCATCAGTGACGGTCAAGATGTCGTTATCGCCGGGATTATGGAACATATTGAAGAGGCCGGGGTCCATTCGGGTGATTCGGCCTGTTCGATTCCACCCTATAGCCTTCCGGGACCAGTCCTCGATGAAATTCGAAAAGCGACGACCGCAATGGCAAAATACCTCGGTGTCGTTGGCCTTATGAATGTTCAGTTTGCAGTCAAAAAAGAAGAGGACAAAATGAACCTCTATGTCCTTGAGGTAAACCCCAGGGCAAGCCGATCGGTCCCATTTGTTGCCAAGGCGACCGGTATGCCCGTCGCTGCTATCGCTGCAAAGGTAATGGCCGGAAAAACCTTACAAGAAATAGGTGTTACTAAAGAGCCGATTCCAGCTGATGTCTCGATCAAAGAGTCGGTCTTTCCCTTCAGGAAATTTTCGGGGGTCGATATCGTCCTTGGCCCTGAAATGCGCAGCACTGGCGAAGTTATGGGAACAAGCAAGCGGTTTTCTATCGCTTTTGCAAAGGCGCTCCTCGGCGCTTCGGTCTTTTTGCCCGAAAAGGGAAAAATCTTCCTTAGCGTTTCGGCACGACATAAAGACCACATGGTTGGCCTAGCAAAACAGCTCGACACTTTAGGCTATAACCTCATGGCGACCAGTGGCACGGCCAAACGCCTTCAAGAGGCAGGTATCGCTGTTGAACAGGTGAAAAAATTAGTCGAAGGACACCCTAACCTTCTCGATCATATGATCGACGGTGAAGTCGCCTTGATCCTTAATACGCCAAGTGGAAAAGGGGCGCGAACCGACGAGGGAAAAATTCGTGCCGCTGCAGTCGGGCATGGGATCCCTTGTATTACAACGATTCAGGCAGCCGATGCGGCCGTCAAGGCGATGGAGGGGCTCCGCGAAGAAGAGATGGAGGTCGAATCTATTCAAGAACGTTTTGCCCGCCAATAACCTTGAAAAGTCCCTGAAGCGATCAAGAAGATGTCCCCTTTAGAGCGACCAAAGAACAACCCTCTGTTACACTCTTTGCCAAGTCTAAGGAGGAATATTTAAGAAACGGTCTCTGCAGGCGACGAGACCCCCAAAAGTTCGCGAATGTCGTGAAGCTGGTTTTCGGTGACGGGGTCGGTTTGGGCAAGCTTTCTCGTCTTTTCAAAGCTGTGTAAAATCGTTGAGTGGTCTCGTCCACCAAGGTATTTTCCGATCTTTTCAAAGCTAAGGTTTGTCAACTCTCTCGCCAAAAAAATAATCAACCCTCTCGTAGCAACGACCGACTGTTTTCGGGTTTTTCCTTTAATTTGAGTAATGGGAAGGCGGACTCTTTTCGCCAAAAGTCGGCCAATCTGGTCGATCGTAATGTTCGGCAAGAGTGGGTCGTTGCGTAAGAATTTGTCAATTTTTGCGACCTCATTTTTTATACCTTCTTGCCCTTCGGGCTTTCTCGTTGCCCCTGCCGAACCACCTCTTTGGCGGGAAATTTCTTCGCCCAAATACCCCCCTTTTGCCGAAGAGAGAGAGACCTGACGGAGCGAGTCTTCGAGGTTTATGGCAAGTTTTGAGGTGTCGCTGCTGCCTTCTGTTTTCTCCGGCCTGCCACTGCTTGAAGAGGCCCCTCCTGAAAAAATGGTCCCTTGAGAGTGCCGGCTTTCAAGAGCCATCGCCTTGAGCTTAAGGACGAGTTCCCATATGGAAAGAGCCGAAATTTGAGACTGGCGGAGGAGGTATTTTTCCAAAGAGGGGGTATAGTGAACGAGCCCTTTTCGGCAAAGTTTTCTGGCAACTGCCAGACGGGCCTCAGGCCCCAATAGTTTCACACTAAAAACGACCCCGCTGGCGAGCCGGCTCGTTAAAGCGGTCTTGAGAAAATTATCACTGCCAATCGGTTTCCTGCTTGTAAAAATAAATTGGCACGGCCTCCTCGGACGATCGGGTAAAGTCAGTTTTTTGCATGTTTTTTTAGTTTTATTTCTCTTTTTGTCAGAGGAGTTGTCTTCTCGAAAGCTCTTTGAATCGGCATCTTCCAGCTGAGTATTTAGAAGGTATAAAAGCTCTTGT
>JALCBQ010000147.1 GCA_028066335.1 Pirellulaceae bacterium | reverse complement strand
ACCTGATTACTCGTTGTTGCCCGATACCGAGTTCCCCGAACGACTCGACTGGATGTATGAAAAAGACTACACCCAAACCGAGAACCTTACCCCCCATCAGAAAAAAACGCTTCTTGCCTTACGAGAAAAAAATCAAAAACAGCTCCAGATTGCCAAAGAGATGAGGCATCAACTCCTGAAGAATGCCGCAGAAATTCAGGTTGCACATAACCAACAGGCAAAAATCGACCAACCACTGGCTATTTCTGTCGCTGTTACCAATAAAGTTGCTGGACATAACTTTCCAACTGGTTTTAGTGCAGAGCGACAACTTTGGGTTCACCTCGAAGTTTTCGACCCTACAGGAAAAAAGATCTTCGCCTCAGGTGACCTAGATCACAACGGTGATTTACGTGATGAACACTCACACGAGGTCCTGCTCGGTAAAGCCAATCTCGACAAACACCTCTGGAATTTCCAAAACAAGTTTACAGCCCTTACTAATAAAGGGACAGAACGATCTGTAACAGTTCCTGTTAATCGTCATCTCAGTCCAGTTAACGTCGTACGCCCAGCCACAGGAATTTCTGCGGCCTTGGGAAAACCAGGGACCTTTCGTATCTCTAAGGCCAGTATCCCACCCTTGACGACTTTGCGTAAAGAATATCCTGTTTCGGTCTCCAAGGCCGGTATTTATAAAGTATCTGCCTCTCTTAAATTCCGCCATCTTCCACCTGCACTTCTCGACAAGATTGGGATTCCTCATTTTAAGCCGTTGCTAGAAATTGTCACTATTGACGAACAAGAATCCTACTTTTTTGTCAATCCAAAAGAATAAACCGAACTCCTAAGACATTTTCCCTAACAAGGCGAAACTCAAGGCTTAAAAAGAATCGGCCTGAAAATTAAAACAACAATGATGCGAAACCTATTTCTGTACATCTTGTTTACCACTCTATTTCTGATTTGGGAAAACCGAGGTGTTACTGCGCAAAGCAATATCCTCCGCCGCCTTCCCCAGCAGAACGCAGCAAAAACTCTCACCCGTTTACCTAAGCAAGATTCTCAAAAGTATCTACGGCTACCAGAGTATGAGGCTATTGCCGATAATAAATTCCAAAACGGCAAAGCTGATCACTTCCCTACTGACCAAAGTGATAAATTACTTTTTCACCATGCGTCGAATCGTTCAATTCTTCCCAAACCTGAAAAAGCCTCCAACCTTTTAGATCACCTCTTACCCGAGCAGGTTCAAAAAAGCAGTGTATCCCAGGAAACAGAAGTCGAGCTGCTGCCCCTTGACGAAGAACTCTGGAAACATGGAGGTTCACACATGTATGTCCCAGGTGGACACTTGGGCGAGATCCAAATTGGCGACAAAAATAAGAAACTACCTTCCCTTCTGCCCGTTGATTGGCAGGCCCCTCGTCCACTGACCTACTTCGCAGATTTTCTCGGTGCCGATCAGGTTGAACCAGAGCCACACTTTTACTGGTCTGGAAAAGAGGGGTATCAAAGCGACCTCCGTTTTGTCGGCTATGGTAGCTACCAAGTCCAAGGCTTTGTACTCTCTGAAGGTTCCCAGGAGCAAAACGCCCTAGGCCATCAACTTCTTCTTGAGCTTGACCTTCGCATTACAGGTACAGAGCGTGTCCATGTTCAATTTCGCCCACTAGGAGACGGAAATTCGGGAGGATCTTTTTACCAGTTCAACCAGAGCGACACCTACGTTAATAATGGGACTGGCGAGCCACAGCGTTATTGGATTGAGGGAGAAATCCACTCTCTCTTCGGCCCTTATCTCGACCCCTTTGCACCCAACGATATTCACCTGACTGCGGGTAAATTTCCACTCGCACTTCATAACAACCTCCTTCTAAACGACGAGATCATCGGTGTCGCCGTTACCAAAAATAATCTGTACGTCGGTGCGAACTCGAACGCAAACCTTCTCTTCTTTTTAGGCATAAATGATATCGAAGCTTACACAGATTCCGAAGCACGTATGTATGGTGCTCACATCGCTATGGATAAAAGTCATGGGTTTACCGAGGCAACCTACACTTTTTTGGAACATACATCAAACTCCCATCGTTCATCCCATTACCTGGCGCTTAGCCACACAACTCCGTGGGGTCTTTCGAATCTCGCTTTTCGGTCGATCTTCAAGTTTGGTGACGAACAAATCCACGGCGGGCTTGGTAATGGCCAGCTCTTCGTCATTGAAAGTAATCGAGATTTTCTTCTTGAAGCCGAACCACTTTGCATTCATCACGTCGTTGCTTATGCAAATTTGTTTTGGGCAAATGATGGTTGGTCTCCTATTAGTGGTGGTAACTTTAACCGACTACGCTCGACCTTTGAAACGAACCCTTTGGTCCGGATTTCTTCGGGCCGACCGACCGAAAACGTAGGTTTATCGATCGGTGGGCAATTCTTTCGGAACCACGATGACGAATCGATTTCACCAGAATTCTCTCTCGAATTCCCCGAAGGTGACCTTACCTATGGAGTTGCCTTACGTTACCAAAAAAAGACAGGCCCGCGATCCTTCTTTGAAGTGGCCGGGGTTTGGAACGAATCGAACAACAGCCTTTATCGCCGAAAAGGGCTCTTTTTATCACAGACGATCATTTTCTAAAACTATTTTGCAACCAACTTTTGTTTTTTGCTATTAACTCTCTCCAGAGAGACAATCCTTTACCTCGTTACATAAACACTTCACACTTTAGAGAGTTTACTACCTACTAGAAACGACCACTCTTTCCAGTATAATCAGTAAACAGGGTTCTTATTAGTTTTAAGCCACGTTACTGCTGAGCAGGACGTCTCCCAAACTAGAATGGCTCCCTCTTTCCTTTTGCCAGCTTCTCCCCTTTCTTGTTACGCTTTATCTTTTTCCCATAGCGAAATTTGCCATCGTGCCCCCTCCACAAGATTCGATCACGAGAACCCCTCTTACAAGACCTGTCAACGGAACAATCACTCCACCGGGGTCAAAGAGCATCACAAATCGTGCTCTCTTATGTGCCGCCTTTGCAGAAGGGACGACCAATCTCTATGGAGTCCTTAACTCCGAAGATACCCAAGTGATGGTTAACGCGTTAGCCTCTTTGTCAACGACGATCACCGGTGATATTCAAAAAGGAGCCCTGAGTCTCTCTGGCAATCACTTTGATAAGCAAGGTAAAAATACCCAAAAGTACATCCCAATTTTTGTTGAAAACAGTGGTACTACTATCCGGTTTCTTACCGCTGCGCTCGCCATTCGAGGAGGTCGCTATCTCTTAGATGGAATTGAACGAATGAGAGACCGCCCGATCGGTGACCTTCTTGAAGCTCTCTCCAAAATCGGCTGTCAAGTTCGCTCATTAAAAAAACCTGGATGCCCACCCGTACAAATTGATCCACATGGAGAGCTTCTGCGTGAGACAGTCGTACGAGGGAACATCTCAAGTCAATACCTCAGTGGTCTTCTTATGGCTGCTCCACTTAGCCAAACGAGTCTGTCAATTCGGGTAGAGGGAGAGCTCGTCTCTCGCCCTTATATCACGATGACAACAGAGGTTATGAAAGCCTTTGGGGTTACTGTCGACTATACCCCCGATCTGTCCTCTTTCTATATCCCAGCCGAGGCTAGTTATCAGGGGACCGATTATTCGATTGAACCAGACGCATCTGCAGCAAGTTATTTTTGGGCAGCGGCAGCAATCACTAATGGAACCGTTACTGTCTGCGGCCTTCACCAGAACTCGTTACAAGGTGATATCGACTTTTGTGGGGTCTTACAGAAAATGGGAGCGGTAGTTGACTATCAAGAGAAGGCAATAACTGTCACTGGAAAATCATTGCACGGAATTGATATCGACATGGGAACAATCAGCGACACAGTTCAAACGCTTGCCGCTGTCGCCTTGTTCGCAAAAGGAAAAACAACGATTACAGGCGTTGCCCACAACCGTCACAAAGAGACCGACCGAATTACCGATTTAGCAACCGAACTAAGAAAATTAGGGGCTACGGTCGAAGAGTCTTCCGATGGCCTTTCAATTACTCCACCTCAAAAGATTGAGCCGACAATTATCGAAACATACAACGACCATCGAATGGCAATGAGCCTGGCCCTTGTCGGCCTCAGGGTCCCTGGAATTACTATCTTAAATCCAGGGTGTACAGCAAAGACCTACCCAAATTTTTTCAACGATCTGGCAAGCCTTTGTGGCGAATAATGCCACCCGGGGCGACCAGCCTTTCTAAAAAGGCTCACCCTTCTTATACAGATAACACAAAAGTTATCGGGCCTCTCTTAGAAGGTTCTCGGCTCGACTAAGGAGAGTCTCCGCAGGACTATCTCTGCGCTCTCCAATTGAAACCCCGGCTCGACCATTCTGCATCTCTTTTCCTGCAAAGTCATCATGCGCAACCATCTGAGCCTGACAATGACCACACGAAATCCATTCTCCTACCAAGTGATTTTTGACCTGCAATAGCCTGCCACAGGTACCACATTGCATGAGAAAATAGCTCTGTCTTTCCATTGTTCTAAACTCCTTACCAACGCCTCTAAAGAAGACTATTTACCCTAACAAAGTACAATGGACGCCAATTGGAGGCCATCATACCTCGCAAGAGATAAATATTCAACCCTTCGCCCTTGAAACCAACTCCACTAAGAGGCCTAAATCGCCTCTAATTATTCATAAGGGAATTTTAAACCACTTTAAAAGGCAATCTGCCTTAACAGGGGAGCAATAGAAGCCCTTAAAAATCCCCATTTTTCCAACTTTAATTTTCCTTCATATGAGGAAAGGGTACCAAAATGGGCTAAGAAAGACACAACACTTGCATGTATGTGAGGTAGCGAGTCGTCACCTCTCTGATAAGCTCTGGTTTCTGCGACCCATTTTTAATAAAGAGAATGGGTTACAACCTCTAAATTGGGGCACATTTTTTTCAGCTTTTCGACTCCTTCTTTGGTGATTTTAGTGCTGTTTAGTCCTTCACCTAGGGTTAGTTCCAAATAGACTAAATTCGGCAGGCCTTTTAATAAATCGAGGTGCTCATCACCAAGGCTCCCTCCACGAATGGTTAACCGACGAAGATGCCCCAAACCTTGAAAAATATCGGTGTCTTCATGACCAATTTGAACCTGTAAATCGGTCAAATTTTTCAACGATTGAATAACCTTTTGATCTTGTTTACTCAGTGCCTTCGTTAAATAAGGACTCCCGGTATACGAATGATAAATCAATGAATCGACCGTTTTATTTTCGTAAAGTGAGGCAAGAACCCGCGAGGCTGATTCGAGGTTGTGGTCTTCAAAATCGATCTGTACTTCTCGGAGCTTTTTCAGGTTAGAAACCCCTTTAATTTCAACGATTGGTGCCGAGGTAATCGTTGATCCTTCGAAGACAATCCACAACCTTTTTACCGCACCTGTATAGTCGATTGGGGGAAGGTCAATCACTAAAGAGTCGACCTCTGTCGCATGGATACTAATGTGCAAAGTCTGGTCTTTATCGGATTCCCCCGACCTGTAAATCGCGACATCTTCCTTCTCGTATTTTGCAATAATTTCTCGAAATGTCCGCTCTTGTTGATAAAGAAAATATTGTTCTCTCCCATAAAAGGCAAGGCCGATCGACAGAACCAAAATACCGACCAACAAGGTCTGGATGCTGTATCGCAGTTTTGCCATCTTTCAGAGCTTCTTCAAAAAAAGGAGAGAGTTTTCTATCTCCGTGGGACTAATGAAATAGGCCATTTTCACAATAATCTCGACAGTACATTCACGAAAATATGAGGGGCCATTTTTTCCTTATCTACCAAAATAATATTACCTTTTTGTCTCTCTAACGAGCCCCCGAAACATCTCCTATTCTACCAAATTAGCTCTGCAGAATAATTCTACACACCTAATACAGGTAGAAAAAAGGGCCCATTTTTGCCAAAAACAGGTGACTTTTCACCAAAAATCAGACGATTCGCCAACCATTTATGCTCATTCTCTTCATTTACTCTTCTCCCGCCAAGGTCAGGTTGTCAAACCAGAAACTCAGGGAGATACATACAACAATAAGAGACTTGTTGTTTACCTAAAGCCCATAATACAAAAAACGACAAGGTATACC
>JALCBQ010000146.1 GCA_028066335.1 Pirellulaceae bacterium | reverse complement strand
TTTTCATTGTCATAAAGTTTGTCATTTGCATCAATGAAGATAAAAAATCGGTCATTCGTAGCCCGATAAAAATTCTTAACACGAAAGAGTGGGTTCGAGTATTTAGGAAGGCGGTTTAGCAACAACATTCCGAAAAGGGTCGTAATAGCGCTTGTAAGGATAGTGATCTCAAAAGTGACAGGAATATTGGCCGGTATCCCAAAGAGAGGTTTTCCACTAATAAGATAAGGATAGTCGACCGCGTTCATCCAATACTGCATATAGAGACCAAGGCTACCCCCGGTAATTCCGACACAAAAGACGATCCATGGGAGAATCGTGGGACGAATCCCCATTGCCTGATCGATCCCATGAATGGGAAAAGGGGTGTAGGAATCGGTCAATTGATAGCCAGCATTATGAACTTCGCGAGAAGCGTCGACTAAATGGTGCGGTTCGTGGTACTCGGCAACGAGGCCAACGACACTTACTTCTGCTTCGTTATTTTGGCAAGTTTCTTCTGCCATGACGTCTTTACTTTTTGCTCAATCGATAAAAATTGATAAGGACAGTATTAAAAATTGCTAATGTTGTTGTAACACTTTGCGGCCATAGTAGGCTAAATCAATAGACTTAGTGAGAATGTTTTCTCGGCATAACACTCTTGACTTCGGCCATTGCCACAACGGGCAAGAAACGACAGAAGAGCAAAAAGAGGGTAAAGAACAGACCAAAGCTACCAATAAGCATGCCCAAGTCGGTCCAGGTTGGGGCGAAGTAACCCCAGCTTGCCGGTAAAAAGTCACGACTAAGTGAAGTAACCGTGATAACAAACCGCTCAAACCACATCCCGACGTTGACGAAAATACAAACGATAAACATCAATGGGATAGAGGTTCTCATTCTCTTAAACCAGAATAGTTGTGGCGAAATGACGTTGCATGAGACCATGATCCAGTAGGCCCACCAGTAAGGGCCGAACATTCTGTTCACAAAGGCAAAGCTCTCATACCCGTTTCCACCATACCACGCAATGAAGAACTCCATCGCGTAGGCATAACCGACCATCGATCCGGTGACCAAAATGATCTTGTTCATGTTCTCAAGGTGGCGCATCGTAACGATATCTTTTAGACCAAACCACTGCCGCGCAGGAACCATAAGGGTTACCACCATGGCAAAACCACTAAAAATAGCTCCAGCGACAAAATAAGGTGGAAATATCGTCGTATGCCAACCCGGTAGCTGGCTAACAGCAAAGTCAAAACTAACGATCGTATGAACCGACAAAACAAGTGGTGCTGCTAAGGCAGCCATAAGCATATAAGCGACCTCATACCGATGCCATTGACGGGCCGATCCGGTCCATCCCAGAGAAAAAATCCCGTAAGCGATCTGGCGGATTTTTCCCTTGGCACGATCGCGGAAGGTGGCAAGGTCAGGGATTAGCCCCATGTACCAGAACATCAATGAGGTTAGTGCATATGTGCCGACAGCAAAAACGTCCCAAAGGAGTGGACTGCGAAAGTTGGGCCATAGGTCCATCGTGTTTGGATAGGGAAATAGCCAATAAGCTCCCCACATTCGTCCAACATGGATACCAGGGAATGTTGCCGCACAAACAACAGCAAAAATCGTCATCGCTTCTGCAAAACGGTTAATACTCGTTCGCCAATTTTGACGGAATAAAAAGAGAATTGCTGAAATCAGAGTACCAGCATGCCCAATACCGACCCAAAAAACAAAGTTCACAATAGGCCAGCCCCAGAATACAGGGTTTTGGTTACCCCAGACACCTGTGCCGGTCATTATCAAGTAACCAATCAGGGCAAAAAACATCGCCATGACAGAAGCAGATATCCCAAAGGCGACATACCACGCTATAGGGACTTCTCTTCTCTCAGCAACATGGGAAACGATGTCAGTAATCGAACCGTAGGTGTTGTTCCCCAGAACGAGAGGCATACGCTCGTCGAGGCGTTCTTGGGTTGTATCAATGACTTCAGGTACAGCTTTTGACATTATACTTGACTGATATTTCGATTTTCGAGTCTATGCAAAGCAATAATTCTGTGAATTTCACGATAATGTATTTTGTAGTCACACCAGAATCACGTTAATGATCATGGTTGTGGGAATCTTTGTGGTTACCATTTTTTTCTGACGAGGCGTGGTTGCTATCCTCATGATGATCGTCATGGCTGCCATGACTGCTATGAATTTTTGTCCCGACCTCTTGAGCCAAAGTCGGATGTGGATTGTAAATCTTTGAGAGATACTTTGTTCGAGCAGCAACATTAAGTTCGGCTAACATGCCATAAGCACGCTCTTTTTCATGAGCAAGGCGAACTTTACTGTTTTCATCATTTAGGTCGCCAAATTCGATTGCATCGCTGGCACAAACCTGTTGACAGGCGACCTTGATTTCGCCGTCATAAATCGAACGTCCTTCTCGTCGAGATTCAATTTTTGCACCCTGAATCCGTTGAACACAATAAGTACATTTTTCCATCACCCCACGTGAACGGACCGTTACGTCTGGGTTCATGACTAATGCAGAAAGTTCGCGGTTAACCGAATCGTATTTGCCGACCGGTTCGACGATATTTCTTTCCTCAGCGTAACTGAGAAAGTTAAAACGACGTACTTTAAAGGGGCAGTTATTGCCACAGTAGCGAGTTCCAATACATCGGTTATAGGCCATGTCATTGAGTCCCTCTTCACTATGAGTCGTCGCTGCAACAGGGCAAACCTGTTCACAGGGAGCATTTTCACAGTGCATACAAGCAACCGGCTGAATTGCGTAGCGGGTACGGCTGTAATCGTCGTTTTGGGCATCCTCTGCCGTCGTTACAGGATAACAATCGATTCTTTGCCAGTGCATTTCGCGGCCACGTAAAACTTGATCACGGCCAACGACCGAAATATTGTTTTCTGCCTGGCAAGCGACAACACAAGCGTTGCAGCCAGTACATTTTGAAAGATCAATGCTCATTCCCCACGAGTATTGACCGTTGTATTCTGGTCGCTCCCAGAGTAGTTTTTGCTCATCTTCGTCGACACCACCAGGGAGATGGATTGCATGTGCGGTAAAGTCACGGTGTTCTTTATATTGCTCGAGTGTCGTAAACCGGATGAGCTCACCGACACGACGGGCTCGCTCATTAAACCCTTTGGCATCAATAAGCAAGGGGTCTTGAGTGCAGGCAAAGGTATAGTTCTGGCCAGTCGGCTGTACTTTTAGTCCTTTGCCAAAGTTCATCGGTGAAGAGTCTCGAAGTTGGTATACATCGACACCGACGGACTCGATCCCCAGATAACTATCACCACCTGTTGGCCCCGCACCTGTACGGCCGTAACCGAGTGTTAACCCAATAGAGCCATCTGCTTGACCACCAACGATAAATAGGGGGGTTTCCAGTTCACGACCGTTGTAGTTTAACTTGACAATGTCGCCATGATCGACACCAAGCTGTTTTGCGGTTTTAACACTGATAAGGCCGGCATTATCCCATGTCATTTTGGTCAAACGGGCTGGAGTTTCCTGGAGCCAACCATTGTTTGAAAAACGCCCATCATAGAGAGCTTCACTCTCACTAAAGACAACCTCAAGGTCTCCACTATCAACTTTGGTATTAATCTCAGGGGCGGTATTACTCGTAGCCTGGTCGGGAGCTTTTTTGACACTCACAGAAGAGTAGGGTGTTTTAGCGCCTTCGACAAAACCATCGTGTACCGATTGCAACCAAGTTTTTTCGTTGTATTGCGAGCCGATAGCTTGGGATAATGTTTTCCGAACGATCGACTCTTCGGTTCCATTTTTAACCCCCAGAAGATAAGAGAGGAACTCAAGAACCGATTTTCCTGCAATAAAACCAGTCGAGTGCCCTGGTCCATGTTTGGCAGACTCTTCCGAAGCAAATACATTGTCGACAAGAGGCTTAAGCAATGGCTGAGCGATAAGGTATTGCCCGCTGTAAGTTCTTCCGTCACCCCACGCTTCAAATGAATGTTTAAGTGGCAAATGCCAATGAGAAGCCCGCGAAGTTTCGTCATAATAGTGGCCAAGTCGCACCACTTGCCCCACTTTAGAGAGAGCCTCCGAAAACTTTAAATCAACGGGTGCATCGTAGACTGGGTTTCCACCAAGGACCACAAGATTCTTGACGTTTCCTGAGTTGATTTCACTGACAAGTTCTGCCAAAGAGAGGTCGCCTTCGGTGCTGCCTTCTTGACGAATATAATTGACCGTTTTCCCTGCGTTATTTGCATTCAGGTAATGAGCCAAAGTCTGGACTTCGGCAGGTTGTCCAGATCCGACAGCTACAACCGTTTCACCTTGGTGAGCCCATAAATCGGTCGCGACCGCGACGACGAATTGATCGACGTAGTTTTCTTTAGGAGATGCTAGTTTTTTTCCAGCCTTAAGGTCATTGATTGCCTTGATAACTTGGCGTAGAAAATTTCCAATCTCGGAAGACCGGAGAGCAAGGCGGCTATCTGCGACTGTTCCTGTCTCTGAATATTGACTTTCAACACAGTAGAGGCGGCTCATCCACCCCCTCTCTTCATCAAGTGCCAGATCGGGGTCACGATGTTGTGCGAATTGTTTATTATTAGCAATCGAACCAGAATGTTTTCCTAATATGTCAGCCTCAAGGTCAAGAATAATCTTGGCATTGGTCAAATCAAAAAGAGGGCGAACCTCTTCACCAAAGGTTGCCAAGGAGGCCTCCTTGGCTGAATCACTTTCAAGGGGAGCGTACTCTGACCAGACTGCTTTAGGGTATTTCTTCTTAAATTCTTCTTTTAGGCGGTGGTAGCTTGGTGAGGCACTCGGCTGCGCTAAAACCGCAAAGCCTTCGCCGCCGTTGGCAGCGAGGGCAGAATAAGTTGCCGAAAAATCGTCCTCAAAAACTTCCCATTGTTCAGAGTGGACTTCGATCTGAGGTTTACCACCTTCAAGCTCTTTGACGGCAGAAGATCCGGCTTGGCGAATATGGCGACTACGATCAGGGTCGTATAGTGAGAGGACTGAAGCCTGTGCAAACATGCCAGAAGCGCCCAAACTATCGACTTGATCTTTATTTCCCTCGACTTTAATAGGTCGACCGTCGTAACAACTGACAAGGAGTGACTGGGCATATCGTCCAACATCGAAAGCCGTTGCGTATTGAACAGGCTTACCAGGGACACGGCCCTCTGGTCGTTCGCTATAGGGAGCGATTTCTTCTTGTTCCCAGCGACACCCGACGACACTGCTAAATGCCATTGAGGCACCCATAACTTGCATCCAACGTCGGCGAGAAACATCAGTCGTGAGAAATTCGGGCAAAAGAGCCTTATCACGCAATGCATCAAGCTGGGAATCTCCCCCCTGGGAGCTACCTGGCGTTACATTTAGCTGAACTAGTGTTTTTTTATTTACCGATGGCATGTGGAACAACTCGTCGAAGGCTGTATATTGTTTTCAGTTCGTAGTTTTTTACCTAGCTCAGCTGCGTCACCTTCTGGTGTCCAGCCAAGATCAGTAATGAATTCTTGTGGGCGAATATGTGCGTCTGGATTTCGATGGCACTCAAGGCACCACCCCATAGTAAGCGTCTCTACACGCTCAACGACATCCATTTGATCGACTCGACCATGACAAGAAACGCAACTAACCCCACGGGTTACATGAGCACTATGATCAAAGAAGACATAATCAGGTAAGTCATGGACCTTCTTCCAGAAAACAGGCTTACCGTCAATTTGACTCTCATAGAGTGGCTTTAATCGTTCACTGCCAAAGTGAACCGAAACTGTCTCTGGCTGAGAGAGAAAGGTTTCGCCGGCATCGTGGCAATTGGCGCAAACCTGAGTAGGAGGAATCGCCGCCCGAGCGCCCTTTTCGACGGTAGTGTGGCAGTAACGGCAGTCGAGTTGAAGCTCGCCTGCGTGGGTTCGATGACTAAATGGGATCGATTGCTCAGGACGAAAGCCGACATTCATCGTCTCGCCCGCTGCACCAACATAGAACATGCTTCCAAGATAAAGCAAGCCACCCAGTTTCATCGCAATAAGCAAGGGGACGAAACGATTTACCCAGAGGGGAAAGTAAAAGCGATCCATAAATTTTGTTTTCAAGGTCAACAGGCTATAAGGGAATCCGATCTATTACATTCACAATGAGAATGTAGCGGAGAACTTATGTGACACAAGTACCCCCTTCTTGCTTTTTTCAACAATTCTTACTCAACGGCTGTCTATTTTGTGTAATCGCAACACTCAAACGATGAAGCACCAATTGTTCCGTACCAAAGGCTGGCCGAA
>JALCBQ010000145.1 GCA_028066335.1 Pirellulaceae bacterium | reverse complement strand
CGATAAACCCTTCGCCTCGTTCAAATGGGATTTGTTGAGTTTCTGATCCAGAAAAGAGATAACGGTCACGGAATTGAGTATTTGAAATGTTGAGGATTTGATCGATTGCCCGTTTGATTGTTTCTGAGACAGTTTGGATTTCAAGATCACTTTTGGTCGTATCGGAAACCGAGACAGCTGCCCCACGAACTGTATGCAGTAGATCACCAACTCCTGAAATAGCACTCTCGGTCGCAGAGAGATAAGAGCGACTTGTTGTAAGATTTGTAGAGACTTGTTCTTTTTGTTCGAGAAGACTTTGTAACCCCATACCACGGATCGAAGCAGAGGCATCTTCACTTGGCAAGATGACTCTTCGACCGGTGCTAACCTGATTTTGGTAGCGTAAAAGGTCAAGCTGGTCGGCTTGTAACTGTTCCACAAGTCGGCTTTGAGTAAGAAGACCACTAGTGCGTCCGGTCGGTATTGGGTAGACAGAAGTCATAAATATTTTTGCTTTGATTGACTTTTAGAGAGTCACCAAAACCTCCAACAGTTCATTGATCGTTTGAATATAACGGGCGTTCGCCTGGTAGACTTTTTGAAAAGAGAGCATGTTTACCGTCTCTTCATCGAGGTTAACACCACTAACGGCCAGTTTTTGTCCTTCAAGTGTGTTGTGGAAAACCCGGAACCCTTCGGCAACACTACGGGCAACGGAGGCAGCTTGGGTCGTTTCGCCTGTAAGTTCTTCATAAATTTGACTGAGTGTCGTGCCTCCTTTTTCATCAAGTGTATACTCCAAGAAGGTTGCCAGTATCTCTGCATTTTTAGTATCGGCACCGATCCCTTGCTGGCTTGCTGCAAACTTTGATGGATCGTCTTTTATCCGTTGATTAATGCCAATCGTGTTGGAGGAGTCGCCGCTGAAAAAGGTATTAAGTCCTAAAGAGGCGAGGACACCGCTGGTGTCTTTGGCAAATGAAAATTCCAAGTTTTGCGAGTCGGCATTTAGCTGTAATCGACGATCGGGGTCGACCTGTGCCGAAATTCCATCGACTGCATCGAGTGCAGCGGCAAGGTCATCAAGGGAAAGATCGTCGTCTGCACCATTGATTGGAACAAAAATATCGGTCGTCTCTGTAATACCGGTCTGTGTATTGCGAACAAGAACCTGAAAAGAGCCGTTGATCGGTTCAAAGGTTAGGCCAGCATTGGCCAAAGAAGCTGTTGTGTCTGAAACAGAGAACTCTGAAGTTAAGTTTGAGTAACCAGTAATCCCTTGTCCACTTGAGAAGACTTTATTGAATTCGTAGGCGAGAGATTTTGCAAACTCATCGAGTTGATCGAGAAAGCCTCCCAAAATTTCATCTCGCGAGTTAATTAAACCGGCAAGTTCTCCCGAAGTGGTTGAGAGAGGTGCTTTAGTATCTTTAATCCGAATACTATAAGTTGAAAGACCACGGTCGTCTCCCAATTCTGTTTCAACCTCACGATAGACACCTGCAAAGGCAAGATAGTCTCCTTCAGAAAAGACCGACATCGAACCATCCGGTTGTTCGATCGCGTTGATATCGATAAGTTGAGCAAGTTCATTGAGTGCTGTGAGTCGTTGATCTCGCAAACCAACAGCGTCACTTGAAAGGCTACTCCCTCCTTCAGCTGTGACAATCTTAACATTCAAATCAGCAATTTTTTTCAGAAGACTATTGATGCTACCTGCGGTACTCTCAATTTGGTTATTAACATTCTCACGAACATTTCGGACTTGTTGATCGAGTCGTTTGATATCATCAGCGAGCGTTTCCCCCTGGAGAATCGCTAAGTTCCGAACCGCATGGCTGTCGGGTTCATTCAAAATGTCATGAATAGAACCGAAGAAACGATTCATTGACGAGCTTATGTCGGTGTCGGAAAGTTCGCCGATAAGTTGTTCAAGCTGAACGTAGGTCTCTTCCTGAGTTTCGCCATTGGCTAGTTCACTTGCGGCACCGCGGAGACGTTCTTCAAGAAAGGCATCTGATTTTTGAACGATCGCTTCGATATGTACCCCCATACCGAGAAGGAGATTACCGTTTTGTTGTGTTTGTGCCGGGGTAAGAACCATCTCTTGTCGAAGATAGCCTGGTGTGTTGGCATTGGCAATATTATTACCCGTAACCTCAAGTCCGATTTGTGCAGACCGTAAGGCGTTATTGGCAACTTGGATGGAGCTAAAAAGTGACATAAATCTATTCCAGTTTAATAATGGTTACGCGGCACCATCAAGCAGGTTCCCACGAGTTGCATAGGCAGTGTCGGCCTGGACATTTTTCCCCTGTTTATAGGTCGACTTTTCTTTACCCCCAGAACTGATGATTTCTAGGAGTTGCGAGACATGGAGCAAAGAACGTTGCGCAAGTACCCAGTTGGTAAGACATTCATTCTGTAAAAAACGCATACGCATAGAGGCTTCAGAGAGCTGGTTGCGAAGATGGGGTGCTGAGTTTTTGGAAACAACCTTTGCCAATTGGCTAAGGTTTTCAACAGAGAACCCTTCTTCAGTAGCGAGTGCGAGAAGGCTTTCTCGACGGGTGTAACAATCTTGTAATCGCTTGAGAACAGATTGTTCGAGCGTTTCGACAGTTTTACATTTTTCAAAGTCGCCCGTTTTTATATACTCTCGTTTTTGCTTTAAGACTTTCAGGAGATCGTCTTGCACTTTCCATAGAAGCTGTATGAGCGAAACGACCTCTCGCTCCCAGTCGATCGGTTTGTCTTCGCTTGTAAACTGAGGTTGGTCTTTCCAGGGAGTCATGGGCTTCTCTTCTCTTTGTTCGCTTTGAGGGCGTTCCATGGTCGAGGATGTCGTCATTTTATTTTCCATTGAGGCGTTTTCGATTGGAGGGGATCAAAAGGGTAAGTTTAGGCGACTGCCTGGAACTGAGGTTTTGTGTTTCTCTGATTTTGGAAGAGCTCATACATCGGTTGGGCGATATCATCGGCGGTTGCGTCGGACATCTCTTCGACCATGATTTGATCGAGTTGTTTCTGGAACATCTCTTCGGCTCTTCCGCCGTTCATGTAGGCGGCTCCTTTGGTTGTGCTACGCATTGACTTCATTAGTTGCGAAAAGATCGTGTTTCCAACAAAGTCACTAAAAGCTTTTTTTAGTTCGGGACTTCCCCCGTTTTTCGAAGAGATTTCTTGAGTCGTCTCTTGAGCACCTAGGGTAAAGGCCTTTCCATTTTTGAGATTTTTCTGAACATTGGTTGTATCGAACTGATCAATTTGTAGACCTGATTGTGTTGGGTTTATCATGGTATTGGCTTTCTGTGGTTAATCGACAATTTCTAAAACAGCATACAGAGAACCATTTTTCTTTAATGCTTCTAAAACAGCGATAATATCTTCGACTGGGGCTTCGATCGCGTTGAGTGAATCAACCAATGCCTTGAGCTTGATGTTTTCCGTTTGGGTCGTATTGAGCTCGGTTGTTTTTGCCTTAAGGTCGACTGCCAAAAAGTTTTGACTAATAGTAATGTTAAGCCCTTTTACGGAAATCGCTGCGGGACTAATTTCGATATTTTGAGGGACAATAACGACCCCTGTTTTTTTGTTAATCGTGATTTTGTTGCGGGAATGGTCAATATAGATTTTTTCTTGAAGCAATTCATAAATAAAACTGACTGTATCTGTTGCATAGTGTTTAGGGACCCGAACCTGAATCGTTCGAGCATCAAGTGCCTTGGCTGCCTCTTCCTCTTCTTCAAGTTCTATAGCACGTCCGTCTTCTCCTTCTTGAGCCGCCAATGAGCTGTTACTGTTAATTTGTTTCGCAATTTCATATGTCAGAATAAAATCTGCATGTTCTTTTCCTAGAATTAAAATCACATTACCTTTGGGAGAGAGAAGAGGGCTTTTAAGGTCGACTTCGGTTCGACATCCTTCTTTCACCACCCCTGTCGTTGGGTTATCGATTTCAGCACTAATCCGTCCCGAGGCGATTGCATAGACCGCCTTGCTCCCGGGAACAGGGCCAACGAGTGGGGTCATGATTAATGTTCCCCCCTGAAGGCTGCTAGCTCCAATAGCACTCACTCGGCAGTCGAAGAAGTCACCTTCCGAAGCCCCTTCCGGAGGGATCGTTACCTCGATATGAACAAGAGCTGCATTTTTGGTTTTTTCAAGCTCTTGAAGATTAAAGTTACTTCCTTGTTGTCCACGAATGGAATACCCCATTTGCTCCATAAATCCGGCTAAAGACCGAAGAGTTGGTACCAATTTGTTATCACCTGTGCCGTTGAGTCCAACAACAAGCCCCATCCCATGGAGCTTGACGGCTTCTTGCCCTTTGACGGTACATATCGACCCTAGTTTGTGTTGAGCATAAGCTTGTTGGGTTATGCTTAAGGTATTGCCAAGGGCGAGGAAGACTAGAAATATTATTTTTGAGTGTTTCATGGCGAATTTTCTTGGGAACAAAGGTCAAAAGGTTGGTTGTCGGTTTTGTCAAACTAATAGATCGTGTATCTATCCATCCATTCCAGGAACCAGCCACGGCGGTAACTGTCTCGGACGGCACCCCGTTCACTTTTCTCAATAGTCAGTCCTGCAATGTTTTTACTAAGAATGACATTGTTTGCTAAAATATCTTCTCGACGGCAGTTACCGTGGAGTGAGTATTTCCAGACTTCATCGTTGTTTCGAATGGTGCGGTGGGCCTCAACAACAAGTGTCCCATTGGGGCGGACCGAAACGACGGTCGCCGCAATTTCAAAAGTCATTGATTCTCGTGTTTCAAGGTCTCCGTCGGCACGGAAGGTTTGGTTAACACTTCCTGAAACTTTAATATCACCGTCGGCTTGCGGGGCAGGTTTAATCGCCTTCAAGCCAACGAGTTTAATCCATTCGCTCAAAACAGCGTCGTAGGCACTCGTCCGCTGTCTTTGGAGTTGCCCGTCAGCGACGACCTGAGCTTGTTCATTCACCCGAATCGTAACAATGTCGTTTTCGGCAATAATAAGTGGTTGTTGTGGAGGGACATAAGTCCAGCTGGCCGACTCAAGTGTATATTGCAAGTCGTCCTGTTTGTTCTGTTTTTGTTCTTTGCGAAGTTGTAACTCTCGCTGGAACAGGCTAGCTGTTTGAGCCCACAGTGTTGTACCGTTGGTCACCAACAGAAGGGTGGCAATTATCCAGGTGAAAAAACGCATTCGGCAAAACCTTTAAATAAAATGAGAACAGGAGACGTTATTTTTCGGAAAAGTGGAGTGAATGGGTGTTAGAACTTTCTAGTAAGACAACGCCAGCGTTTACAACTTTAGCAGTAAATATTCGTTTTCGATTTTTTAAATCTTCAATGGTAATCATATCACCATAGATACCTGAATCTTTTGCTCGTCCTTTCGTCTCAACAAGGACACCATTTCCTTGAACATAAACGTTGACGATACTGTTTCTTTGGACGAGGGTAGGAGCTTTGAGCCCATTACGTGCCAGTAACGACCCTGCCCGTATACCACGCTCAACCCGCATGCCAAGGAGTACCCCTTTTTCTTCACTAGAAAAAGTGTTTTGCCAGTTTTCATTCATCGTCAAGGGCCGAAAAGCGATATCTTCCTCGGTAATGACTGAACCACGTTGAAGGTCACCGACGGCATAAGCGACCCGTTTGGTCTTCTTGAGTTCAACATTCCAAGGGAAATTTTCGACCTGCCCATCTCGAAGGTACCAAACTTGAAAAGTTTGTCTGCCAAGCCACGGTGACATACCGCCACCGATACGGTAAGAACCATCCGAAGCGATAATTTCCTGTTTTTGGAATGAAGTTAGTTTTTCTGCTGAAAGAGTGTAATCAACCGGGGCATCAAGGTGTGTACTGAGGTAGTTTTTTAACTTTTTCTCAAGATCAGCTTGAAGGTTGATATTTGTCGGTACCGTTTTTACGGCGGCAGCGACTTGTTGAATGACTGGTTGAGTTCGACGAAGGTTAATTTTAATAGCACCGCTATACCGGATATTTGCCTCTTTCAAATTGATTCGAAACTGGAGCTTGCTTTGGATCTCTTTGGAAGAGATAATCCTTTGGTGGCCGATTTCAGGAGCAGTAAAGAGTACGATTTCTCGTAAACTTTTACCAAGAGCAGGTTGATCGCTATCAACAAAAGCAAGGTCGCCAAGGGTTACGATTTCTTTTGCAATCGAACACTCTTCTTTGAAGGCGATCGAAACAGTAGCCAATGGCCGGGTAGATTCCGCGCTGCTGACTTGTGGGAAAAGAGCCACAAGAGAAAGAAGGCTCAATCATACGAGCACACGCCTGAGTCGCTGAAAAGGCTTTTCGCCGACCGGTCCGATGGCC
>JALCBQ010000144.1 GCA_028066335.1 Pirellulaceae bacterium | reverse complement strand
CATCTATGCTTCGCGAGCGAACTTAACCCCTTTAGTTTTTGAAGGGGCTATTACTACCGAAAATCAACAAAACGGGACACTTCCTCTTGGGCAGCTTGCCCTCACCACGGAGGTCGAGAATTACGCCGGTTTCCCTGCCGGTGACCTGACGACCTTTCTTGACACAGCTATCGATGAAAAACGACGCCAAATCATGCCACCACATCAAAAAGAAGGAGTTAGTGGCCCTGAGCTCATGGAGCTTATGCGTCAGCAGGCATCCAATTTTGGGACCCGTATTATTACGGACGATATCGTTGAAGTCGATTTTAGCCAGCAACCATATCGCCTGAAGTCACTCTCTGGCCAGGAAGTTTTCGCCCATACTGTTATCGTGGCAACTGGGGCTCGTGCTAACTATATGGGCCTTGAATCAGAAGAACGGTTTAAAAACAATGGGGTTAGCGCCTGTGCCGTTTGTGACGGAGCGTTGCCCCGTTTTCGAGACAAACCAGTCGTCGTCGTTGGTGGGGGCGATTCTGCCGTTGAAGAAGCCGACTATTTGAGTAAATTTGCTTCAGTCGTTTACCTTGTTCATCGCCGAGATCAACTTAGAGCCTCTAAAATCATGGCCCAGCGGGCTATCGATAACCCCAAAATCGAAATAGTCTGGAATCACTCGACTAAAGAGGTCTTAGGCTCTGATTCTGAAGGGGTTACCGGAGTCGCTCTGGAAAGTACTGTCGACAGTTCGGCAAAAACCCTTGACGCCAGCGGCTTTTTTCTGGCGATTGGCCACACGCCGAACACGAAATTTCTTAATGGTCAATTAGAGCTCGATGAAAAAGGGTATATTAAATGGACCAAAGCGTACCGAACTAACACCAGTGTTGAGGGGGTCTATAGTGCAGGTGATGTCTCAGATAATTACTACCGTCAGGCGATCACTTCTGCAGGCACTGGCTGCATGGCCGCGTTAGATGCAGAGCGGTATCTTGCTGATAAAGGCCATGCCTAGGCACTTGCAAAGAAGATCTAAGCAGCATTGGAGACCCGTTAAAATGCCAAAAGACCAATCGTAAAAGAGAAAGTAATCAAAGAATGGACAAGCTCAGTGTTGTAAACGCTCGTAAAGAAGAGAACATTGGCAGAAACATCGTCATTCAAGGATGGATACGCACTCGACGAGATTCCAAAGGGGGCTTTAGCTTTTTGGAAGTCAATGATGGAACATGTTTGGCTAATATCCAGGTGATCGCTGATAACAACTTGGAGAATTACACAACTGAGGTTCAGAAACTGAGTGCAGGTTGTTCGGTCACGATTGCAGGAGAGGTCAAGCCGTCAGGGGGGAAGGGGCAAAAGACCGAAATTCTCGCTCAGAGTCTCACCGTTCATGGTTGGTCTGATCCTGAGACCTATCCACTTCAGAAGAAGCGGCATTCAATGGAAAAGTTACGTGAGTGGGCTCATTTGCGCCCGCGCAGTAACACCTTTGGTGCGGTTGCACGTGTTAGAAATGCCATAAGTGCAGCGATTCACCGCTTTTACCAAGAAGAAGGTTTCCTTTATGTGAATACGCCGATTATTACGGCCAACGACTGTGAAGGTGCCGGAGAGCTTTTCCGTGTTACTACACTCGATATGGAAAATTTGCCTAAAAATGAGGCAGGGACGACCGACTACACTAAAGATTTCTTCGCTCGCTCGACTTATCTGACCGTTAGTGGGCAACTTGAAGGCGAAATTTATGCAACTGCGGTCGGAAAAATTTACACCTTTGGGCCGACATTTCGCGCCGAAAATTCAAATACCTCCCGCCACCTTGCCGAGTTCTGGATGGTTGAGCCGGAGGTCGCTTTTAACGATCTTACTGACAACATGGCTTTGGCCGAGCGGTTTTTGAAATATATCTTTCAGGCCGTTCTCGACGATTGCACAGAAGACATGGCCTTCTTCAATGAACGTATCGACAAGACCGTTCTTGAAACCTTGCAGAACATTATTGAGAGTGAGTTTGCCCGCATTACCTACACCGAAGCGGTCGATCTTTTAGTGGCGAGTGGTAAGAAATTCGACTATCCCGTCGAGTGGGGAATCGATTTGCAATCTGAGCATGAGCGATATTTGACCGAAGAAAAGTTCAAATGCCCCGTTATTCTTTACGACTATCCCCGATCAATCAAACCGTTTTATATGTACTGTAACGACGATGAAAAAACGGTTCGTGGTATGGATGTGCTGGTTCCTAAAGTCGGCGAGATTATCGGAGGTAGCCAACGAGAAGATCGTCTTGATGTTCTAACGGCTAGGATGGAAGAACAAGGCCTCAATCTAGATGATTATTGGTGGTATCTCGACCTAAGGCGATATGGTTCGGTTCCTCATAGCGGTTTTGGCCTTGGGCTGGAACGGGTCGTTCAGTTCGTTACCGGCATGGGAAATATCCGAGATGTTATCCCCTTCCCAAGGACTCCGGGCAACGCCGACTTTTAAAGGTCAACTATTAAAGTGAGCGAAGAGGTTGCGAAAAAACAACACCGTTTTTATCCTCTTTACCTTTGCTCCGGAGCGATTTGTATAGTAATCTTTAGGTGGTCACTAGTATTTACTTATCACCTTGCTAAAGGATTTTTGAGTGGCTTCGCTTGATGAAACTGATTTTCAAAATTATTGGGGTTTGTTAAAAGAGACCGAAGGAGTCTGTAATCGTCAGCAAGAAGAGGGATTACAACTTTTATTGGGGCAGTTTTCGCATATTGAAGATTTAATCAACGAACTGCAGGAGAGGGCCGAATACCTAGAAGCTTGGGAGATTGAACTCAAAGAAAGGGAGAAAAGGCTGCCAGCAAAAAGAAAAGGGGCTTCAAAAACATCAAAATAGTTTATTAAAAGCCTCTATACACAATCTATGCCTACAGAAAGACCTCCTGAATTTAGGAAGGTCTTTTTTTATAATTTGGTTAGTTGTTGGCTGGAAAGAGAGCCATTTGCGAGAGAAACTCTTGGAAAAGGTAGCGGCTATCGTGTGGACCGGCTGAGGATTCGGGGTGGTATTGAACACTAAAAGCGGGATGCTCTTTATGCCTCAGGCCTGCAATTGTGTTATCGTTAAGGTTCCGGTGGGTGATTTCCAGAGAATCGGGCAGGTCTTCCTCGGAAACAGCGAAACCGTGGTTTTGACTTGTAATTTCGACTTTATTTGTAGCAAGGCAAAGAACCGGCTGATTTGCACCACGATGGCCAAATTTAAGCTTGAAGGTTTTGGCCTTGCAGGCAAGAGCCAAGAGTTGGTGCCCAAGGCAAATGCCAAAAATGGGTAATTTGCCAAGGAGATGTTCAATTGTTGAGATCGCATAGCTTAGGGGTTCGGGATCTCCTGGCCCGTTGGAGAGAAAGAGCCCATCTGGGTTTTGATTGAGAATTTCTTCAGCCGTTGTCGTCCCAGGAAGGACTGTCACTTGGCACCCTTCCTGGGCAAGATGGCGTGGAATATTCCATTTCATGCCAAAATCTAGGGCGACGACATGGAAATTTTTTGAATTTACAGATGTCGGAGTATCTGGGCTGCAAGCGAGTGGATGAAGGGGTTGTTTCCACTGCCGGCCGTTTGCTGGCATAACCTCCCGAACGAGGTCCCTTCCGATAAGGCCCGGAGCCATTTTTGCTTTGGTAACAAGTGAGGTGTCGTCAAGATCGGTCGTCGACAGGACCCCTTTCATTGCCCCTTCACTCCGTAATCGTCGTACAAGGGCTCGGGTGTCGATCCCGGTGAGGGCAATGATATTATGTTTTTTAAGATAGGTATTGAGATCACCTTCTGAACGAAAATTGCTAACAACACGGCTGTTTTCTCGGACAATAAAACCGGCAAGGTGTGGCTTTTCACTTTCCAGATCGTCTTGGTTGATCCCATAGTTACCTATTTGAGGATAGGTCATGGTAACGAGCTGTCCCCGATAGCTCGGATCGGTAAGTATCTCTTGATAGCCAGTCATTGCGGTATTGAAGACGACCTCGCCATCGATTTCTCCAGAAGCGCCAAAGGAGGTGCCAGTATAAACAGTGCCATCTTCAAGAGCGAGCTTGGCAGTTGGGGGCTTTACATTGGAAGGCATGAGCGTCGAGGTTTTCAGGGGGATCAATAAAGAAAAGGGGGCCGCAGACAGATCCAGCTACTTTTCAGGTGCCATAAAAGGACCAGAGAAGAAGAGTGCTACAAAATCCTCTAAATGATACAGGTGGAATCGGAAAAAGCAAATACCCCTGCTTGTGGGAAGTTGATAATCTGCTTAAAGTTCCCAAAGAATTTGCCCGATATGCTTACAACACGGCTGTGGGTCAAGCAAGTGCTTTCGAGTATTTGTTCCAGCCGTAAACAATGAGAGGAGCCCTTACTTCGGCGAGTAAAGGCTCCTCTTTTTTCTTTTTACAAATATTGCTCTACTCTCTGTAAACAACTATTTTCGTATGAGTAGGCGGTCTGCGACACTTTTCTTTTTGTCTGCATCTTCATTGCGAAGAGCGGTTATAGTTGCCCGACCAGGCTGGGACTCACCTGTAACAAAATTGTCAATCTGAGCTGAAGTCCGCAAGAGCTCGAACATTTGGCTCATTGCAACCCGAAGCTTTTTCTCGAAAATATCATTGTGCAATTCTTCTCGGACAGCATTGAAGTCTTTTACAACTGGCTCGGTACGCCCTAGACAACGCAAAATGATAAAAGTTCCTTCCGTTTCGATAATCGGGGATAGCTCACCTGCTTGTAGTTTGAATGCCTCTTTTTCAACAAGGGGACGGCCACTATGTTTGCTCACAGGGATAATGTGGCCATTATTCGCCTTAGAAACTGGCTCAATCGAATACTGAGCAGCCAATTGCCCGAAGAATTTCTCATTATTGCTACTACGAGCCAGGTTCCAGGTATTCTGGGCATCGTGTCGATTGCCAAGAACAATTGCCTGTAGTTCGACCCGTGGGCCGTAGTTTGCCTCAAACCCTTTTTGAAGATCAGCGCTACTTACTTCAATTTTGTCATGAACGAGCTTCTTCAAAGCAACGCTCGGCCAAACACTATCTTGGATATATAGCTCAAGCGTTGCGTCGGCTTTTTGGGTGACAGCCTCTATCCAGCGATCGACATCGGGAGAGTAATCGGATTTGATATAACCTTCTGCCTTAGCGGCCCGGGCAATTTCTTCCTGAATATCTGCCTGGGAAACTGTCTGGCCGGCCTGTGCCAACGCTTGTGTAAGAATTTTTCGGTTAATTTCACCCTGTAAAATTTCTTTTCCCTTGCGAATAAGGCATTCGTCATAGAATTGGCGAAGGGTTAGCTTGCGGTTGTTGATGACCGCTGCAACCCCGGGATACTTTTTTTGTAATTCCGGATCGTCATAAACTTTGAGAACGGTCGCCTTTTTTTGCATTGATTTAAGGATGTTGTTAGCAACATTGGCAAGCTGGCTCTCTGCCTGTTTTTCAATAAGTTGCTTCTCAATAGTTGCCCTGTCTTCTTTAGAAATAACTTGTGCCGGAATGTGTTGCTCACATTTAAAAATGAAGTATTGGCCGTGAGAGAGAAGGATAGGGCTAATTTCACCCTCTTTAAGAGAGAACAAGGCCGCTTCAATTTCGGGATTATCAGAGTGTTTCCGAATTGCAGGAATAATTCCCATGCTACTTGCACTGGTTATATCTTCGGAGTGTTGTTTAGCCAGTGTGCCGAAATCATCGGGGTTCTGGAGAACAAGCTGATAGACTTCATCGGCTTTTGTTTTTGTCTTTGCCAAGATCATTCGGACAACGACTCTGGGGCCATAGTTCGCTTCAAAGGATTTCTGAAGGTCTTGAGGAGAGACTTGAACTTGTTTAGTTGCCAGCATTCGTAACGCCAATGAAGGCCAGACGATATCCCGACGGACTTGTTGTGGTGAAATATCTCGTTCTTTTTCGAGAAGGTCAAGAAAATTTTTAGCCGTAAGGCTGAGCTTTGCCGCCATACGAACAAGCTCTTCTTCGACCTGTTGATTGGTAATGGTAATGTTGTATTCTGTACACGCGTCAAGAATTAACTGTTTGTTAATGAGGTTTTGCCAAACAAGATCGCCGTATCTCTCTTGGCAAGCAAGGGCAAGTTGTTGGCGAGAAATTGACTCTCGATTGACGACCGCCATGATTTTGGCGTTTGGGTCAGCGAGGACATTCTTTTGTGAGAGTTGCTTTCCAAGTAAGTCCTGAGCCTGAACTACAACACTCAACTGGAATTGACAGACAAAAGCAATGCCTAAAAAGAGAGCCGTTCTTGAAAAGGTGTGGCAAAAAACAGTTCGGGTTTTTATTGAGTTGAGCATAGAAAGATTCCTCTTTAGAAAACAATGTCGATTGTTTTTATATCTTGGAGAAATAAGGGGAAGGGGGGGGGGGGGAATGTTTATTTTTACCACCTTTTAATTTAGTGTGT
>JALCBQ010000143.1 GCA_028066335.1 Pirellulaceae bacterium | reverse complement strand
ATACTGCTGTCATGGCAACTACTCCTGGTGAGACACGGCTAGGAGACAACTTGGGTGTCGACTTAACTACCCTTGTTCTAGAAGCTGGTCACGACGACGACGAGTAACGTCAAAGAACATTACTGTTCAATTTAAAAGCAAGGATGGAAATAGTTCTTTGTGCGCATAGGTCGCACAAAGAACTATATTTGTTTTTAGAAACGGCTATTTTTTGCACAACGAACGCGATAGACAAACTAGACTATAAGTAAAATACCCGAAATAAAGTATCCAAAATAAAATACCCCAACCATCCCCAGAGAGTAGTGATTATGCTTCAACAACATTTCAGAAAGAGACCCTTCCTAAGAGAGGGGGCGATTCTCGTTGAATTTGCAATCATTAGTTTAGTTCTCTACTTATTACTGGCGGCGATTATTACATTTGGACATCTGTTGTATGTAGCACAGGGGGGACAACAGATCGTCGACTTTACGGCACGGGAAATATCTCGCACCCCTTTGCCTCTATTGATATCGGGAGACGACGAATCGGGAGACAACGAAGAACTTAGCCTAGATGATGTACTCTATGGAGACGCCAATTCAGATGAACGACTGGAATCTGTCAGAAAAGAACTTTTTGATCCTCATTACCTTGTCCTTAATTTGGACACAAACCATGGCAAAAGTTCACTTCAAGAATTAACAGAAAGCTTGCCCTCAGTTAACCAGCTTCTCATTCCCTACATGATTGTAGACCGTATCGATGGAACGAAGGTTTTGCGGTATCCAGGTGCAGTGTTTCGTGATAACTACGTCGATGACGATCCGACCGCCCCCTCTCCAAGTGGGTGGCTCGTCTCCGTCCCCGTTTACTCCAGCGAAAATACGTATGACCTGGTACCCGTTTTTGAAGAGGTTCCTTTTGCCGACGGTGATGAGCCATTCAAAGTCTTTGAAGGTAACGGGCAAGGTGTCGTCTCACTCCGCATGAATTACCCTTATCAATCGGCGGTCATGAGTGGTTTCGACCAACCCGACTCTCCATTTGACCCTACGATAGGATCTGTAAAAAGTGCCGAGGCAATTACGATTAATGAAATTCGCGATCGTCTCATACTACAAAACGTAACCGTGATTAAATCAGATAACCCTTTTGGGCCACAAGCTGGAAGCTATGGCCTTGGCAAGCAGGCAGCCTTTGCCAAAGAGGTAAGGCCATTTCGACGTGTTATAACACTTCAGGCAGCTTACCGAAGAGAAATTTTTTCCACTGAAACGGAGTGAGACAAATTAATGAATATTATTGACTAAAAAAATGATATGGGGAAAGATATGCAATCTTATTTACGTACCTCTCGTTCGGGCAGAAAAAGAAGGATTCCGCTCGTTGGCGCACTATTTGTTTTCTTCCTTATCGCTGCAGGAGTACTCGGCTATGGGACTTATCGTCTTGGATGGTTCTCAGCCCCTCAGGAGCCGGTCCTGACCGAAGAGAAGGATCCTCTGCCCGGCAACACAGTTCCAGTTCCCATGAGTGCGAGAGAAATACCGGCACATAGTGCCGTCACAAGAGATGATATTCTAAACTCAAACGGTACAGTAGCCTACGTACATCTACCTAAGGAAAATCTAAATCCGAACATACTCCTCGATTTTACGAAAATAAATGGACGTGTCTTAAAGCGTAAGAAAGCTCCTGGATTTGTTTTTACGGAACAAGATTTTTGGCCAAAGGGAACGCTCGCTAGCTTCACCGCTGCCATTCCTCCAGGACGCCGATCTTTTCGGGTCTCGCAAAAGCTGATCTCAGGCCTTCGAGATCTAAAAGCTGGTGACAAAATTGACATTCTGGTAACGGTTCCTCTCAAAGAAAATTCAAAGTCAAAGGCTTGGACTGTACCTCAAAAGATATCCGCCATGCAACCTACCGAAAAAGCAGAGACGAGAATTTTGACACAAGGGACAGTGATTGCACACATACCCGTCGAAGAAGATTCGGAAAAAAAAGAGAGCTCGAAAAAACCTGACGTCATTTTGGCAGTAACCCCCGCAGAAGTTTCAAAACTATCCGAAGCGATCGTCTTGGAGCAGACGTTAACAGCGGTTGCGCATACTGGACAGTCTCATGATGAAGAAAAAATCACATACCCAAAATACGAAGAGGGTAAAAAGAATAATGGTCCTGTTGTTATGGAGGAGCTAGTAGGCCAAACAAGGACATTTCTACTCTTCCCTGAAGGTAGCGACATCCCGATAACTATCGAGTGAAACTTACATTTCTCCTCTATATTTCTCGTCTGAGCACTTCTTGTCTGGGCAAATTGAGCAACATGAAAAAAATTCAGAAAAAAAGGCGGCAGGGCTATACGCTCGTTTTTATTGCCTTACTGCTATCTGTACTACTTGGGCTAGCTGGCCTGGTTATCGATTTGGGAATCAATCGATTTGAAGCCAGAAGGATGCAATCGGCAGCCGATACTTATGCCCTAGAGACCTTACGGGCCGGTGTAACCAATAGTACGACTGCACTGGCAATGGCAGAAGTTGCGGCAGGAAGTCGTAGCTACACCTTGGAGCCTAATACCGATCCTTCTATACCTCTTGGGGAGGGGCCCTCTTTGTTTTTCCATGATCCTTCAAATCCCAATGTACCTACTCTAGACCCAGGTGCAATGATTACAATTAGAGAGGAAACTGAAGATAGGCCTCACCTTACTGCCGAATACGCCGATACATCTGCTGACGTTTCTATTACTGTCAAGACACCCTGGATTTTCAGTCGAGGCAACTTCTCCTTCAAACCGACGAAGCAGACACTGGAAAATACTCTAGAAAGTACTGCGGTAGCGGTGCCAATCCTTTCGACTGGTCCTACGATTCTAAGCCCAGATGGAGCGAATAATGATATTCCAGGGACGTTGCCTATAGCAATTTATGATACCTTTGCCAAGGCATTAGATGAAACACAACTTTATGACCCCAAAGATTCTGAATCTCCTCCGGGTTGGATGGATATTAGCGTTGACACCTCAGGAATGTTGGAAATAGGTGGAGTGGTTGATGCTGGAGTTGCCTGGCATGCGGAGGGAGAATCTGAGTCTTGCTTTTTAGGGCAGGGGCCTATAGATGGTGTGGAGCCAGCTAGCACACCATCACAATGGCTTTCCGATTTGTTATCTCATAGCGCTGAAGATCCCACGAGTTCGACAAATGTTGGATTTGTTCCGTACATTGACAACTCGTCGGGAAAAGTTTTGGGATTTGGCTTTGTGGAACTGCAAGAAGTGGGCTCCACTTTTCAAATAAGAATTCTAAAAAAACCAATCGTGCTGCGTAACTCATCAACCAACTTAATACATAATCAGTTTCTTACCCCAGGAGAATGGCAAGACCATTTGTCCTTTATAAACTCTGATTCAGGGGAAGATTTCGAAAATTTATTAGTTTTTGGCACTGCACTTATAAAGAAGTAACAAAAAAATAACATCGATCAGTGAGCCAAGGTAACACTTGTTCAAATTGAGAACATTACCCTGCAAAACTTTCTCAAAAGCTCTACTAAATCTACTAACAGTCCTTCTACAACGGAAAAAGTATGGAATCGAACTCTATTGGAATCCTCTTTATCTCTGCCGACACTTCACTTGCAGAAGAGATAGAATCTGTTCTAAAAACTATTTCGACGTATCGGGTAGAGTTTTGGCAGGCTCATCAAATTAGCAGCGCCATAGACATGCTCAAGAGCAGGCGCCCTCAATTAATTTTAGTTGATGCACAGGTCTCTCTTTCTGCCTTAAAAGAGCTTGTCGATGAAAAAAACTTCATAAAGCTCCAGTCCATTATATCTTATTTATTTTACCCTGGAATACAGTCAGGGGAATCATCAGAGGGTGAGTTTGTTATTGAAGCCCTTCGAATGGGTATCAATGACTTTTTCCATCGCCCTATTTCCAAAATTGAACTCATTAACTTGTTAAAGCGAACGCAAGAGCTTGGGCAAGAGGAGAGTCAGGCTTCAGGTAATGGAGCAATTACCTCATTTATCAGTAATAAAGGTGGCGTTGGGAAGACAACACTTGCAGTCAACACCGCTTGTGGACTTGCCGCTTTGTATCCAGACCGTGTGTTGCTGGTAGATACTTCTTTGCAGTTGGGGTTATGCTCATCCATGCTTAATGTTACTCCAGCGGCGACATTGTCCGATATTGCCAAGCAACGAGACAGACTTGATGAAACGTTGCTAAAAGAGATGGCAACCATCCATGAGTCTGGCTTGCATTTACTTGCCGCACCGAATACCGCGGTAGAGGCCTCTTATGTGACGGATGAAATAATATCCCGTGTTCTGCACCTTGCACGTCGCCAGTATGATTATATTATTGTCGATACCTTCCCCCTTTTTGAAAGTACACTACTTGTCGTCCTTGACCTGAGTACGTCTATCTATGTCGTCCTTGAAAATGTTGTTCCAACATTACAGGGTGGCATGAAACTTCTGGAACTCCTCCGCTCCATGGGGTATTCCTCAGATCAGGTGCGGCTCATTCTTAACCGCGTTACAAAATATTCAGGCCAACTATCGATTAATGAAATCAGTGAATCGTTAGGTCAAAAAATTAACCATGTTTTACCGTTTGATTCGAAACTGATGGTTTCTGCAAATACAGGAAACCCTTATGCAATGTCCTATCGTCGTTTTACAAAATTTCAACGACACTTTGATTTACTCTTAAACGAAATAGCTTCTACAAGCGAAAAAAGTTTAGAAACGAAATAAGAGGGCAGAAATGAGCAATAAAAATCCTAGAGTAACAGGAAGCCCCTTAGGTAACCAGGGGGGGGCCGAACATCCCACCACAAAGACCGCCAAGGAACTGAGAGCCGTTTTCTCTCAAATCAGGCAGACGATTCCTCAAAGCTTAAATAAGTATGCAAGCAACAGCACCGAAAATTCAGGGTACTCTGATATTTCTGGCATAAGTGAAGAAGACGCATCCGAAACACCACTGAACTACACTGAGGTAAAAAGCTTCCTTCACACACAGTTGCTTGACAGTGTCGATGACCGTCCCGAGATTTTAGATTCCGAAGCTGAGCTTAAAAAGTATATCGAAGTCTTCCTGGAGGCAGCGTTACAGGAAGGAGCATGGCCTCTAAACGCTGAGGAGCGTCTGTTGCTGGCAGAAGATTTGTTGCAAGAAACGTTGGGACTTGGTCCACTTGCACCTTTGCTTAACGACCCGGCAATCACGGATATCCTTGTAAATGGCTTTAAAAGTGTCTATGTAGAACGTTACGGAAAACTGGAGGAGACCGATTGCCGATTTCGTAATGAAGCTCATTTAACTCGTATTATCCAACGAATCGCAAACAAGGTGGGCAGACGTATTGATCATAGTTCACCTATGGTGGATGCAAGGCTCCCTGATGGCAGCCGTGTCAATGCGACTCTCCCACCTGTCACCTTAGATGGCCCAACACTCTCCATTCGAAGGTTTGGTCAACAGCGGATACGAAATGCAGACTTACTCCGTCTGAAAATGTTTTCGGAAGAGATGCAAACGTTTTTCAAATATTTGATTCTAGGCAAGTTCAACCTTCTGGTATCAGGGGGAACAGGAGCAGGGAAGTCAACAGCTTTAGCGGGTTTGGCTGAAAATATACCGCCCACTGAACGACTCATTACAATAGAAGACTCAGCAGAACTTCGGCTGGATCAAAAACATGTCGTCCGTATGGAAACACGCCCTGCAAATACAGAGGGTGCAGGAAGGATTATCGCAAGAGACCTTGTTATTAACGCGTTACGAATGAGGCCTGACCGTATTATCGTTGGTGAAGTACGGGGTGGAGAAGCGCTGGATATGCTGCAATCCATGAATACTGGGCATGATGGTAGCCTAACAACAATTCATGCAAACAGCCCTCGCGATAGTTTGGCAAGGCTGGAAACTATGGTGCTAATGGCAGAACTCGATCTCCCTTCCCGAGCAATCCGTGAGCAAATTGCTTCGGCCATCGATTTTATTATTCACGTTAGACGTTACGAAGATGGGATTCGCCGTGTTGAAAGTGTTACTGAATTAGTTGGCATAGAAGAAAATCAGATTCAACTACAAGAGATATTTCGATTTACACCAACAGAAAGACGTAAAGGAAAAATAACAGGTCTCTTTGAAGCAACAGGGATTGTACCCCGTGCTGTTGAACGTTTAAAACAGAGGCAAATAGAAGTACCTCTTCACTTGTTCAGTCAGCAACGGCGAGGTTAAAAAATATGGTTGATGGAGCTATCTTACTCGCTGCACTACTTGTAATCCTGATTGTTGTTCTCATAAATTCTCGAAAAATTGCACTAAGGAACCAATCCTATAACAGATTGCTTCCCAGCTCTCGCTCAGATGGAGAGCCTTCCGAAGCTATTTACTCTACATCAAAAATCAAGCTCTTGCGATTTCGTGTTAAGACTTTGCTTATTATATTTGTTGGTATGGGGATCTTTCTTTGGTGGAGGTTCCAGTTAGAACTCCCCTACTGGATTGCTATTATGGTCGCAGGAATTACGATTGGAATAGAAATCGACAGAATACGGATT
>JALCBQ010000142.1 GCA_028066335.1 Pirellulaceae bacterium | reverse complement strand
TCATGGCGAGGAAGGACGGTACGGAGCTGATTTTTGTAACGACGTAAAGCCTGGTGCAGTGGCATACTTGCGCCACCAGGGTAGGCAAAAAGAACCTTAACATCGTGATCGACGAGTGATTGAACCAACATGTCGGCACCTGACATGACTGTTTGACGATTGGTTGCCGAGTTTGGCATAGCGAGAAAGCTCCTGATAGGGTTTCTTGTGAGATAGTTCAGACGTGGAGGCTCTTATGGGCAACCCTCTAGTGTATGGGATAATTCATAAACAGACAACTGTTAAAGGGAGATGATAAAGGCATTTCTAACTGGAGCGGATGATGGGAACACGTTGAGGTATGATTCCTTCCGCAATAGGGGGTTAGGGTAGGAGAAAGAGGCATAAAAGAGTAAAAATATTCACATTGAACTTAGAAAAGACCGTATTTTTTGGCAAAGTACCCTCAATGGCCCTTGATGTTCTCTAAACTTTTTAGTGAAAAGAGAGAAGGGAGGCCCTTTCTTTTGGTCGATAAAAGAGAGGGCGCCTTTCTCAGGCACCACCGTTGGAGTATGGAGAATTTCAGATACACCACCAATGCCTTAGGAAAATAAAGAGGATTGATTCGTGAAGTCGCTTGGTCCTGAAATAACAAAATGGTTGGCAATTGCTTTAGCTGGTGCTATTGGAGCGACTCTGCGGGGTGGAGTTGGGACTATCGTTGAAAAGTATGTCTGGGGAAATATTGCAAGGAATGGACACTCAACAACACTGTTTCCCGTTGCAACACTCTGTGTGAACCTTACTGGTTGCCTAGTCATAGGGGGACTTTGGCAGATAACTCGTTCAAGCGAGACAATCTCCCCCTTTTGGCAGGCCGTTTTGGTCGTCGGTTTTTTAGGATCTCTTACGACTTTTTCAACGTTTGCTAAAGAGACGTTGGTCTATCTTGAAGAGGGGCATATCATGTTGGCTGGAAGCAATGTCCTGCTGAACGTTGTGGGTGGGCTTTTAGCCGTTTGGTCTGGCTCAGGAATTGCCTCGATTTGGATTCACAAGTGAAATACAGATGAATGCGTTGGAAAAGAGTGCCGAAGGGCTTTGGTTATTCTCGACGTTGGTTAAGGTTGTTACCGATCCGAAAAGGGAGGATCTGCTGGTGACCATTTTGGGTTTTTGGGTTGGGAGGTGTTTGGAGGGTTTGGGGATTCGGTGGCAGATTTTGAAGGCTGACCGTCGGTGGTTCAACAATTTTTTGCCAACCACTGGGTAGAGCCGGTTCATAGAACTCACGATGGAAAAGGTTAATATTGGCCAAAATACCTTGATGAGGATTCTTTTCCATGTTTTTAAATGAGAATACCTTCCGAGCGGGTTTTGCTTCGGTAAAGTTAGGAGCAAAGAGTTGCATCGCTTCGGGCAAATAGGTTTTAGCACTAAGAAGGAGCCAGACTCGTTGATAGCTAGCTGCGTCTTCTCTTTTTTTCGGATAGAACTCGATAAGATACTGACTTTGTGGATCTGGTGGTGCAAGGGTACGGACCCAGTATCGCTCTTTTATGTCTACTGCCTTAGCGCCAAATACAAACGGGAGCGAGCTTCGAGTAATCGCTTCGCCTTGCATCTCGGGTGGTAAGGGAGACTGTATGAGTTGTCGCTTTAAATAACTAAATTCAAAGATCGATTTGCCGTCACAAATCCAATGTTCTTTTGCTGCTGCTGGTTGAGATACGTAGACAACTTGTCCGTTAGGCTGCTTTGTATAGTTGGTTACATTTTCTATTCTAAAGAGCCCTTTGTCTGGTTTGGCGTACTTCAGAATTCCGTAGCTCCTTGTTTTAGGCTCGTTGAGTGGGCCAAAGTTTGGGTCGTAGTCAAGTAACTCGAAATCGGCTTGGAGTCGTTCGATTTTCGAGCTTTGTCTTTCCCAGAAATCTAAAACAGCATCGACATGTTTTTGATGATCAGGTTTTAAAGGGAAGATCGCTTGTAGGTGAGGTGGTATTGATGCCGGTTTTGTTGTTAAGGCAGCTCTTTGTTGAAGAGGAGGAGTAAAGCCAGAGCTATGTTCTTGTTGGATGATTTGAGTCCGCCCCGTTTGACTTTCAGTGAGGGCCGCCTGCCTTCCCTGGATTTGATTTTTGTTCCAGGCAATACTTTGGCGATTATTCTGTCGATGGTTACTCTGTAACCCTTGCGTTTGCTGGAGTTGGTTTTGCAGATGTCTCTGTTGCAGATTCCTGCTCTGCATTAAGGTTTGTTTTTTACCAGTTATTTCTTGTTGCCCTTTTAGGTATTCGGTCTGCCAGTTTTGTGCCTGTAAAGTCGGAGCGGCTACCGTCAAGGCAAGAAGGAATACAAAGAGGTGTACCAATAACGTCATCGAATCCATCCTTGGGTTCTACAAAAGGCGCAATTCCGTTTGCGCGTAGTACGGCTGTTTAGAAATATTAAGCCTGATAGGCAGTACGTTGTACCAAAAAGAGATAACATAGACCAAGGCCAATTCTGTGTCTATATTATGCTTGGAAATCAGCTTCTTGTGAGTTCTTGAAATTTACTGAGGAGTTGCTGAGTGATTGGTCCTGGCTTCCCTGTACCGATTGGACGATCGTCGACTTTAACAACAGGAATAATCTCAGCGGCACTACCCGTGAGAAAACATTCGTCAGCAGTAAAGACGTCATGTCTGGTCAAAGCGATTTCAGAGACTTCAATGCCCACCTCGTTAGCAATCTCGATAGCTGCCTTGCGGGTAATCCCGTCCAGAATTCCTGCATCGGCTGGCGGAGTATAGAGGTGCCCTTCTTTGACAAGAAATATGTTATCGCCGGTACATTCAGCGATATCTCCCTTATGGTTAAGCATGAGAGCCTCCTGGCAACCAGCCTTTAACCCTTCAATTTTAGCCATTATGTTATTGAGATAGTTAAGCGATTTAATTCTAGGATTAAGCGCAGCAGAATGATTTCGGATTGTTGCTGCGGTAATGATTTCCAACCCCTTTTCGTATAGTTCTTTGGGATACAAGGCAATATGGTCAGCAATAATGATAACCTGAGGGTTACTAGTTTCAAAAGGATCAAGGCCTAGAGAACCTGACCCACGAGTGACAATTAATCGGATATAGCCATCAGTGATTTTATTAGTTGAGAGAGTCTCATTAACCGCCTTAGCCATTGACTGGATATCGATTGGTATGGGTAATAAAATTGATCTTGCTGACTCCCAAAGTCGTTTTAGGTGTTCTTCCATGCGGAAAACTTTGCCATTATAGCAACGCATCCCTTCAAAAATTCCGTCGCCGTAGAGTAAACCACGGTCGTATACACTAATTTTGGCATCTTCTTTTGAGAAAAACTCACCATTAATCCAAATTTGTAGTGCCATAATTGCTTCGCTTTGATCGAAATATTTAATCGGGGAAGAGAAAGAGAAGGAAGCCAATGTAAACCGGCCTTTAAGCAAAGTCAAGAAGGACGCCAGTTATTTATGCTGAGTCAGGCATCGAGAAACATTGAGCCTATTGGTAGTGCTCGTACTGAACTTTGCCCTCAGCGAGCTGTACGATCCGGCTAGTTTCTTTAGCAATTTGTTGGTCATGGGTAACCATACAAATAGTCAGTTTCTCTTCTTGGTTTAAATGTTGCAAGAGAGAGAGTATCTCTGTTCCCGTTTTTTGGTCAAGGTTTCCAGTCGGCTCGTCGGCAAGAAGGAGAGTCGGTTTTGAAATTAACGCTCTTGCAATCGCAGCACGCTGCATCTCTCCACCAGAGAGCTCTCGAGGTTTATGCTTTAGACGGTGGGAAAGGCCAACAAGCTCCAGTAGCTCTTTGGCTCTTGCAACAAGTTTTTTCTTCTGGCGGTAATACTGAAAAACCGAGTTTGAAATCATCGCGGGCGTAAGGACATTCTCAAGGGTCGTTAGCTCAGGAAGTAGATGGTAGAACTGGAAAATCATACCAAAATCATTGCTGCGGATACTATCCCGCTTTTTACTAGGAAGATCGTCTATGCGACGAGACCGGAAATAGATTTTCCCTTGATCGGGTTCGTCGAGTGTCCCTAGAAGATGCAATAAGGTACTTTTCCCCGAGCCACTGCTGCCGATAATCGAAACAAACTCTCCAGTTTCAATTGCAAAATCTACTCCTCGTAAAACAGAGACTTCCAGTTTGTTTTTGAAGTAGCTTTTGTGGAGATTTTTGGCTTGAAGAATTGCTTTTTGGGTCGAGGAAGGGGGCGTCGGGCGTTGTTGGTCAATCTCATTAGAGGCTAAGCTTTGTTGTTTTAAAAATTCCGTAAGTGTGATCTGATTTCCGAGGGCGGGAGCCTGCTTGGGTAGCTCTTGTGTTGCTTTCGAGGGATTTGCCAAAGCAAGGTGTGGCTCACCTATCCGTCGGTTTTCACGAGGGTGAGTTTTGGGTTTTGAGAACGTAGATGCCATTTTTTGCCCGCTAGCAAGGGAAGAAGAGTTTTTTGTAGATGTGGAGTGTCGTGAGGTGGTATTGGTTTGATTGAGTTTATTCATAGCGCAGGGCCTCCACAGGATGAAGTCGGGCAGCACGAGCAGCGGGCAGGACACTTGCTAAAATAGCAATGGTGATTGCACCCAAAGCAACCATCACAATTGTATTTGGACTGAGAATTACAGGGATTTCTTTAAAATAGTAAATCGTTGGATCAAAAACTTCACGCCCCGTTAAATAGCCTATAATGTCAGCTATCTCGTTAATGTAATTGACAAATAGAATTCCCAGAGCTGATCCAACACCGGCACCGACGATCCCAAGTGAAACTCCATAGCCTAAAAAGATACTCATCACGCCACTGCTGGAGGCTCCTAACGCTTTCAAAACCCCGATGTCTCGGGTTTTTTCTACAACGATCATAAAGAATGTTGCCAAAATGCCAAAACCTGCAACGGCAATAATTAAGAACAGAAGGATGTTGAGAATTGTTGTTTCCATCTGAACAGCATGAAGAAGTGGGCCTTGGAGGTCTTGCCATGTTCGGATGCGGTAATGAAATATCTCTGCAGGGAAGTGTTTTTGTAGCTTGTCGCGAACTTCGTTAAGTTTAGCTCCTTCGTGCAATTTTATTTGAATTGCCGAAACACTTCGATCGTTTGTCTGAGGGTCAACCATACCGCGTAAATCTTGGAGGCGGCTAAGTGGGACGAAGGCAAAACTCGAATCGTACTCACTCATTTTGCTTTCATAAAGATCGACAATAGTAAAACTATCACTAACGGCTTGAGGAGGTGTGCCCGTCGAAGGGAAGGTAACTTTAACGTCGTCGCCTGGTTGAGCCAAGCAGCGCTCGGTAACTTCACCAGCTTGATTTCGGATTGATTGAGAGACGAGGGAAATTCCTAGAATTATTCCAGTATGTTGCTCTGTTTCAGGATCGAATAGGTTTTGTGTCTGCTGATGGTGGCCTTTAAAGGGGTCGCTACCTTGGGAAAAGCTTTGTCCGGAGATCGCGTTAACTTTGGGGAGCTCGATCTGAGGTGGATGGCTCTGCTGCTGAGCGTCATCTTGGGCGAGGGGAGCTTGAGAAGTTAATGTAACAGGGGGGCGAAATACCGTTTGTTGTGTTTGTGTAGAGGTGCTAGGGAGAGATTGGCTTTGAGATCGCCCTCTTTCTAGCTGTAAGTTTTTTTCGAAACGAGCCCGTTTACGACGGTGTTGCCAGCCGGCAGTTGCAATACGATTTTTTTTAGGATCGTAGCCGCTTTCTTGTAGGAGGAAATCGAGCTGTTTTCGATTATTCTCATGGAGAAGGAAGTTTGAAAAATCACTGACATCGGCATAACTTTTCTCATCGATACCAATGAGTAAAATTTGGTGAGTAATCCATTGTTCACCCGATAGAGTGCGGACTTTATAGTTTAGCATGGCGGGGACTTTTACCGTTGCGGTAACCCCTTTGAGATCTTTGCCTACGACTTTTTTGATTTCGTTTACGTGGCCGGGCACGTTCCCGAATCCGTTTATCCCGGGCCCTTCAATGACGATGTCCGAGAGAACTCCATGCAAGCGGGCATGCATGGTTGCCGTAAAACCTTCCATGACACTATTAACGACGATCAAAGTTGCTACCCCAAGGGTAACGCTAATAATCGAGGCGAGTGCAATATAACGGGTTTTAAGATAACGCCAAGAAAGTAACAATTTAAACATCAGCCAGTCCTTTGGCGACAGTGGTGAGCAATCTTTAGGCCGTACTATTTACCTAAATCCTTTAGGTTTTGCTAGATCATTTTTTAGCTTGGAGCTTTTTGACTTACGCCTCTTCTCTAAGAAGAGGAAACAAGATGATATCTCGAATGCTTGGAGTATTCGTCAAAAGCATTACGAGTCGATCAATGCCGATACCCAAGCCTCCAGCTGGTGGCATTCCATGCCTGAGTGCTCGAATGAAATCTGTGTCCATTTTAGCCATAGAGTCCTCTTCAGGTTGGCCATCAAGTTGGGTACGAAAAAGTTTTTCTTGTAACTGTGGGTCGTTGAGCTCTGTGTAAGCGTTTGCCAGTTCCATTCCAGAGATAAAAAGCTCAAACCGCTCTGCAATATCAGGTTTATCGATTTTTCGTTTTGTTAGTGGGCAGATGCTTGCAGGG
>JALCBQ010000141.1 GCA_028066335.1 Pirellulaceae bacterium | reverse complement strand
CTACTCTGTCGACCGAAAAGTTTGGGGACATAACGGTCACTTTACTCTCTACTGCGGATAATCGTTTACGTTCATTCTATGCCGAAATTGATGGATATCACTTCGTTACAAATTCTCGATATCTGGTAAGACGTTTTCTAGAAGCGGCCAAAGGAGAGGATAATTTAGCAACGTCAAAAGAATTTCAGTACGCTCGTTCGGTCCAACCTGAGGAAGCTAGCACACTTTTTGTCTATCTTTCAGAGTCGTTTTTTCATAACTTATTGACCCCTCATTATCAAATTGAGCTGCGGCGTCGACTAGGTGCAAATGCCAAAACGCAGTTAACCCACCTAGAAAAATTATTGACCGAAAACCGATCAAGTTTGGGGCAGTTCCTAGACGTCCGAGATCGATCGAAGGAGCTACTGCATCCTATTGACCAAAGTGGCCCAATTGTCTCAACCGATGCTATTTACGACTCGCTTCGTGGTAGACGAGGTTACTTCACCCCGATTCCTGACCTTGAAGTTACTAAAGTTTCTACGGAAGAGCTTGAAGAGTATGTGACATTTGTACAAAAGGTCCAGGGAGAGTGGCCAACACTTGCTCCGATCATGCTAACGGTTAATCGACGCAGCATTGGAGCGACAGAGACACCTCTTGAGGAGATCTATTTTAATGCCTGGATGCTCCCTTTTAACCGCGAAAAATATGGTGATTACGCCGCAATGCTAGGCCGGCCAACCACACGAATCGTCGCTCCACGGTCTGGTGATGTCGTCTCCTTTCAAGCTGTCTTAGCCGAAGGAGTACTTGCGCCCGGTCGCCAAAATTATCACTATTTCGTCGGAATGACTGATCAATCGCCAATTGGAAACCTACAAAACAAAAGTCTTATTAGTACTTATCGCCTTCTAAGAGATTCACCCGTCTATCTAGGGGCGTGGCCAAAACCTGGGCTACTTGATCACCTACCCCTTGGGATTGGCAACAACATCGATTATGAAGGGTTTTCACGTTATCCACTTGGCCTTTGGCGTACCGAAGTCGGCCCCTTTTCTCTCGTCTCTTTTGACCGAGAATTACTAAAAATTGTTCGTCCCCAACTAGCTATTACTGAAGCGCCAACAGAGGCCCAGGCCCGTCTTGAAATCAAGGACCTCTCTGCTACCGAGACCGGCTTTGCCTGGTTGGACAGCCTTAATTATACCCGTGCGGTCGAGACGACTCGTGGCAATGAGGCTTTACTTAACTCGCTGGCCAACCAACTTCAACTAGACGCTAAAGAGGCAAAATCGGCTATCGAAACATTGCTAGACACAAATCTTATCTGTCCCCTTGGTGGCGAATATCGTCTGAATAATCCCGACAGCGCCTATCCATTTTGGACTTCAAGCCATTCGCAAAAAGCCAAAGTTGTCGCCTCACCTGCTTCGCTTTGGTTTCGTGGGCTTCGAGCCGAGCTTATTCATGAGAACGACCGTTTGAATATTCAGGCGACACTTCTTATGCAGCCGAAATAAGTAACGTAGAACTATAAAAAATCGACAAGGAATTTCGCTGATTATAGTTTAGCCAGCTGAATTCACAGAGGCTGTTGCAAAGTGTTATTTGGTGCACAGGTTTTACCACAGCTAGAAGCATAGCCACTTAGCTCGATACTTTCTCACTTCGACTCTTTTGCAGGGAAACGTAGCGATGTAGCTCTTCTAATTCATGGTTGTAACCACCCGATAAAATCGGAAACCGACACCAGCTTTTAGGATCTAAACTCTCATCGTCTAAATGGAATGAAGGGGCATAACGCTCCCGTTTCCATTGATTTCGACACCATAACTGAAAAAACCGCTCAATCCATAGTGCCATTTGATCTTGCGAGAATTGTTCGAATCGGCGGCACATCCAGTGGTAAATTTCAAGAGGAGATTTGCGATCTCGAACAGCAAGTCGTTCGATCGAATCGATAATTTCATAGGGCATAAGGTCCGATTCGTCGGTCTGGCCTGAATCTTGCGGGCGTAATTCGGCAGTCGGTTGTTGGCAATTAACGACCCCTAGATCAGGAAGCCTTTCCAAGCTATCAACTCCCTCCTTTTCGAGCCAGACGAGCCACTTGCGAAGAAATGCCTTATCAATCCCTGCGATTGGTGAAAGGCCACCACTCGTATCTCCATCCATGGTCGCATAGCCGACAGCTGCCTCGCTCCGGTTACTTGTCGAAACGAGGAGGGCCCCATTAATATTGGCCAACATCCAAACGCTTGGTGCTCGGGACCGGGCTTGGATATTTTGTAGTGCAATGTCGTCTTGGTGCCATGTTAGGTTTCGCCCAAGGGCTTTCCCAACAATCGTTGTATAACCCTGGACAATCTCTTCTACATCAAACTCATAGTGGGTCGAGCCGACCGCATCTGCAATCTGCTTCGCTGCATTACGCGTTGTCTGTGAACTGTTTTTTGTTGCTTGATAAGCTGTGGTCAATAATACATTTACGATCTCCTTAGCCGTATTTGCTGTAGCGAGCTCTTGAATATAACCAAGAACTGCTCTAAATTTTTCTAACCCCAATTCGTTTAAAGCAAGCTTAACCATTACGTCAACAAGAGCGGCGACCGCCGTTGAATCTGCACCACCACTAAGTGAGAGGACAAACCCTCGAGAATAGCTTTTTCGCATATAATCGAACATCCCAAGAGCAACAGCACGGGCGAACTCTTCTTCTTTAAGACAAGCACTCGTTTCCCATGTCGGCTGAGGGGCAGGCTCTTGCCGAATATTCTCTACCGGAAAATCAAAATCACTAGTGACTGTCGTTTCGGGTTGCTTAGAAACAATGGGCTGAAAGCTACCTGTTTGGGAACGTTGCATCCTTATCAGGTCAATATCCAATGTTGCCGTCGTTATGACGACCTCTTCAAACGAAAAACGCCGACCACGGGCTAATAACTCGCCAGCACTAGCAATGAGGGTCCCACCATCGTAGATAGTACGGCCTGATTCGTTTCCAAGAAGGCTGGCAAAGAGGTACCCAACGTGAAAAGCACGAGACCCTTCAACGACAAGCTGCTCGTAGACCGTTTTTTTTCCAAAGGCAAAGTGGCTAGCGCTAGGATTCAGAATAAGGTCGACCCCCTGCCGAGCAAGCTTTCCTCCTGGTCGGTTGGCAATCCATGCATCTTCGCAAATTTCAAAACCGATACAAATATCCCCACACTCAAATATCAGGTCACCGATCGGGTAACTTTCACCAAAAAGTTTAATCTTACTTTGAACTCCGGCTGGCCAACGTTTAAACCAACGAGGCTCATAATAAAGCCCATCGCCAGCAAGGTTCTGCTTACCGACAAACCCTAATATCTCTCCATCGGCAACGAGACAAACCATGTTATAGAGTGCCCCCCGGAAGAAAAGAGGGAGACCCAATGTGACAATAATCCCTTGTGTTTGAGGGACAATCTCTAGAAGAAATTTTTGAGCCGTTTTTTGGACATGAGGGGAGTGGAAGGCATCTTCACAACCGTACCCACTAATGCATAGCTCAGGTAGGCAAAGGAGGCTCGCCTTTTCATTTTTGGCTTTTTCAATTGCAGTCAGAATATTCTCTCTATTCCCTTCCCAATCGAGAGGAGTCTGGTTCAATGCCGCAACTGCAACGTGAAGTAATTTCATAACGTTTTATTTTCGAAGGGTTCCCAAAGTATCACCTAGAGCGCACAGACCATTTACCACCTGTTTTACCGCAAGACGAGGAGAGAAACAAGAACAGTTCACAAAAAGGCCCGTCGCAAAGCACAGAAGCGGAAAGGATCATTAAAAAATGCAGGTTCGAAAAGAACCTGCATATTAACTAGACTATTGGGCTGTTATTCACGAGCATTAGTCGTCACCAGCAAAACTCATGAGAAGTTGGATCATATACCAAAGCATCAGGGCGACCGAGGCAAAAAGGCCCAATGAAGCGGCAACATATTGGTCGGTCCGATAGTGGTAAATGATATTTGAAGTTTCATAGAGAATATAACCACTAGCCAAGGCGACCATAGCTGCAGCAAAGAAAACCCCAAGCTCAAAACCAAAAAATATTCCGCAAAAGGCAACTCCAATTGTAAGGATTGTACCCCAAAATAGATATCTTCCTAAAGGAGAAAAATCGGCACCTGTCAAAAAGACAATGGCTGTCAAGCTACCGAAAGCCACAAGGGTTAAAACTCCAGCTGTAGGGATAACTGATGGATCGGAATAAGTCGCGGCAATAGCAAGGAGTGGAGCGAAAACTAGCGCTTCTGTAACAACATAAAGTGACAGACCAGCGTATTGTAGCCCCTTGGAAGTGTTCGATCTCGCCCATGCGTTGGCAACCCAGCTAACGGCCATAAAACCGATCATCAGTATAAGGCCGGCTGCAGGGATACTCAAAAAGAACTCTGAAATCGGTTCACTACCAATAAACACAAAGAGACAACATTCAATCACCACGAAAGCGGCCATTGCCAGAAAAAGATGGACATAGGTGTTTCTGATAAAATCTGATCGCTCGTCGGCATGAGCCTGCGCCGCTGGCATACCCCAACCCTGTTGATCGATTTGACTTTGAAACTGATTCATTCGGTAACTCCTATATGTATCCTATAAATATTCGGTCGGAATGAGAGGAACCCCATAGCGGCCATAATCTTAGCAAACAAGAGGCTGGTTGTCAATTTGACACATCCCTTGATTTCCAAGATAATACCCTCGTCATAGTACCTAGTTGGTAAGCGCATTGTTTCGTGATTCTCATTATTTTACCCAAAACTTACTAAAAATATGGCTCGACCGACCAAACGACATGTCAATAAAGTCCTTTCACGCTTACAAAAACATTATCCAGCTGCTGAATGTGCACTAGATTACTCCACTCCTGAACAACTTCTTATTGCCACAATCCTCTCTGCCCAATGTACCGATAAGCGGGTCAATCTAGTGACGGCCCCCCTCTTTAAAAAATACCCAACCCCATTTGAAATCGCACTTTTGGATATCACGGAGTTAGAAAAACTTGTAAAAAGTACTGGTTTCTACAGAAACAAGGCGAAAAATATCAAAGCATGTTGTGTAGCACTAGTAGAAAGACATAACGGCAAAGTTCCTCAAAACCTCGAAGATCTTGTTGCTTTGGCCGGAGTTGGGCGAAAAACTGCAAATGTCGTTTTGGGAACGGCTTTTGGGATTGCTTCAGGTGTCGTTGTCGATACCCATGTCGGGCGCATTAGCACCCGCTTGGGACTAACGACCAAGCGAGAGGCCATTTCTGCAGAGAAAGAACTCATGGCTATTTTACCACGAGAAGAGTGGATCAACTATTCACACCGTCTTATTCACTTTGGCCGCGGGATTTGTCAATCAAGAAAACCTGATTGTGGCCATTGTTTCATGGAGAGTTTTTGTCCTAAAATAGGTCTTAAAACCTCTGTGAAATCGTAATTTGAGGAATTGCTCTATTATCCCTCTTTGTTAAAATCAGGCATTCCCACATGCTGAACGACCTTTAATTTTTCTAAGAGAAAACAATGATCCTCTCTGGCGAAGAAATTAAACAACGACGGGGCACCGATATACAGATTGACCCCTTTGATGAAAAGAAAGTCAATCCAAATAGCTATAACCTTTCGTTACACGATGAATTGATCGTCTATGAAGAGATCATTCTAGACATGCGTAAATCGAATAGAACACGACGTCTAACGATCCCAGAAGAGGGGATGGTTCTCGCACCTCATCAGCTCTACCTTGCCAGAACAGTTGAACGGACCGAAACGCATAATCTTGTCCCCATGATCGAAGGACGCTCTTCGGTAGGGCGCCTTGGTCTCTTTGTCCATGTCACTGCCGGTTTTGGCGATGTTGGCTTTGCCGGATACTGGACATTAGAGATGTTCGCCGTCCAACCGATTCGAATCTATCCTGGGATTGAAATTTGTCAGATTTTTTACCATCAAATTGAAGGCGACATCAAAGAATACCAAAGCAACAAGTATCAACACAATCGAGATATTCAGCCAAGTCTCCTCTTTAAAGAATTAACCAATAAAGACGAGACTCCACCCCAAATGGAGTTTAAATTCCAATAAATCTGCCTACCTCTACCAATACTACATGATGGCAAAATAATTTTGCACGGCAAAGTCAAGATATTCTTTGCTTAGATGAGCCTCTTCTTTTTGGTAATAGCACAGATTGCGAACTTGAGAGAGCAGGTCTCTGGGTTGACAACACCGCAATGGACGGTTCATTGACTTGTAATGAGTTTCGATAAGATAGTCAATAATCTCTTTGTTGTATTCAAAATCGAGCTTAGGGCACATGATCTTGAATAAGAGATGAAACTCTTCTTCGGTTGGGTCAACGACCTCAATTTTGTAAGGGATCCGGCGCAAAAAGGCATCATCAGCCAAGTCACGAGGTTCAAGGTTGGTCGAGAAAATGATCAATTGATTGAAAGGAATCTGCAGTTTCTTACCACTCGGCAAGTTCAAAAAATCATATCTTTTTTCCAGCGGAACAATCCACCGATTTAGCAACGCATCCGTTGAGCATTTTTGCCGCCCAAAGTCATCAATAACAAGAACACCACAATTACTTTTAAGCTGGAGAGGCGACTCACATATGCCGGTATCTGGATTCAAAGTAACTTCTAGGTTATCAAGAGTCAATTCTCC
>JALCBQ010000002.1 GCA_028066335.1 Pirellulaceae bacterium | reverse complement strand
TCTTTAGCTTCGGCTCGATACGTGCCGCATCTAGGGGGGCACCTGTAAAGTCGGTATCGGTATTGATCTTGCAATTCCATAACAAGGTCTCTCCGTCTAAAACAGTTGCAACCAGCTTAGCCCCCTCGAGAGTCGCATCTTCAAGGCCAGCCCCCTTGAGATTCGCACCCCCAAGGCCAGCCCCCTTGAGGTTGGCACGAAAAAGGTGAGCCCCCTCGAGATTCGCACGAAAAAGGTAAGCCCCCTCGAGATTCGCACCAAAAAGGTGAGCCCCCTTGAGATTCGCACCCCCAAGGTTAGCCCCCTCGAGAGTCGCTCTAAGAAGGTCGGCCCCCTCGAGAGTCGCTCTAAGAAGGTCGGCCCCCTCGAGAGTCGCACTCCGAAGGTCAGCCCCCTCGAGATTAAGAACACCCGCCGGCCATAACTTTCGCCATCTCTCTAGTCGTCGTCTGTCTCCCTTTGAGTACCATAAAACGAGCCGTAGGTGGAGGGGATTCCATGGAAATTTCTCGCCACAGGCCAAGCAGGATAGTTCGGTAACTGGTATTGGGGCACGACAATAATAACTTGGGCAAGTAACAGGATCGAGGTTAGGGGGTGGTGGGGAAGTCATCGAGTGAGGTGTCTTTTTTTGTGGTCAATTTTTTGTGGTCAATCAAGGTGTCTCGATAGAGCAAGTTCGGTAGAGAAAAGAATCTACCTCTATAGAATGGTAATTGAGAAGAGCCTCAATGGGAAGGAAATTTTTAAGCTACCGATCGATCTTACCGAGAGACCATAGCGACCTCATAGAATATCGTCCAAAAACAAGAGAGCCACACCTTTTACAAGGCATGGCTCTAGGTTTTGTTTAAAAGTTGCAAAAAGTCTAGAAGCTATTTACCCCAAAAATCGTGTCGGCCATAGAGGAAGAAACTATCTCCCCAGATCTCGGCCATAACGTCCAACGACTCCTGGAAGCTGGAACGCCCAAATATCGTTTCACAGTCAATTAGAAAACGTTGGCACTCACGCAAAAGATCCCTAGAGTCGCCCAAAACAATTAGAGAGGTCGCTGACATATAAGGCCCCGGGGCAATTGCAATCGGCTGGTCCGTTACTGGCGACCAGTACAATAGCCAGTGAAGGTTTTCTGACTCCAATCCTTCTTCCCTGTGATTTTCGAATGTCTTATTAGGGATAAAGTATTTTTTAGGGCTGACATAAGGGTCTGGCCACGGCGGCGTATGTCCTTGTGACCTCGGCTGGAGATTAGAAAACTTGACATAAACAACCCACCCCGAGTAAACAATCGGCGCACCCCCTTCATCCAACACGAGGGCTCCAGTAATATCGGTTGCCTGGACATCCGTTTTATGCGAACGGATAAGGCTGATATCGAAATAGTGTGCGTCACTTCGGTCACGTGGCGCATAATTGTTTGTACCGTTGAGGTGGTCCAGGCTCCACATCCTTTTTGCAAGAATTTCTGCCGGAAGGAAAATTGATTGAGCAAGATGCGAAGTCAATGCATTCGACTGATCGTCGTACACATAGGCCGCAGGGGTCAAAGCTTGCCATGTGGTCCCAGGTTCCCAACCGGGCCATCCCCCCCCCGGTGCACCTTGAGCGTTTACTTTACTTATCGTTAGAAAAAGACCAACGATCAACACTAAAAGCCTAACAAATCTTTGCCGATTTAGACCCTTGGAGCGGTTCATAAAAAATACCTTCATAAAAAATACCTGCGTTGCCTAATGGCCTTTAGCTACTCTCTAAAATAGCCAGGTATTCCAAACCGATACTCTACCAAACACCCCCCTATAGTGCAACCTATTTAACAAAAGAAGTAGATTTACAGGCTCACACAATCTGCAGGCTCGCATAGCAAACCGTGCCCTACAGCTTGGCAATCTTAAAACATCAAGGCGACCTCTAGCTCTTTTAAAACCTCAATATCGAGCTCGGTACTTTGAGATTTATCGAGCGCCGTTAATATTTTTTCTCGATCGGTGGCAAATTCGTCCTGTCGAAGATATTGCCCCAACGCCCAAACAACGGCACCGCGCACAACAGGGGACCGATCTTCGAGCGCCTCTATTAACACGGCAATCCCCTCCGGTGGACGTTGATTTCCCAATACAATGGCACCGTTACGCAACAACCCTGCTCGTCCCGTCCGCCATAGAGGTGTTTGGGAGAACCGTTCCTTCATCGTTTCTTCGGTCATTGAAAAAAGGGGGAATATTTCGAGGGGGTAGAGACCTTCTTGTGGCTCAAAAGAGGGTTCGGTACTTTGGGGTGTCCGCTTGTTATAGGGGCAGACTTCTTGACACAAATCACATCCAAAGACCCAATCGCCGATTGCCTCCCGATGTTCGAGTGGGATCGGCTGTCGAAGCTCAATCGTTAAGTAACTAATACACTTTCGGGCATCTAAGACATACGGCTCGACAAAGGCATCTGTCGGGCAGACCTCGAGGCAGGCGGTACAATTGGCGCATTGGCTCGTCGTTACCGGTTCGTTGACCGGTAATTTTTCATCCGTTAAAAGGGCTGCCAGAAAAAACCAGCTACCTGCCCGTGAATTAAGAAGGAGGGTGTTCTTTCCAATCCATCCTAGTCCGGCAAGTTGTGCGAACTCTTTTTCTAATAACGGTGCCGTGTCGACGACCCCACGGACCAAAACACCAGGACGACCTTGACGATAAAACTTTGAAAATGCTTTGAGTTTTTTCCGTATTAGGCGGTGGTAATCGGTTGCCCCCCAGGCATACCGACTCACACGACCACTTCCTGGCATAGCGGGAGGTGGTGGCTCGTTCCCATAGTTTAAAGTGAGCATAACGACCGACTCGGCACCTTCGAGAACTTTCCCCAGATCGTAGTAGGCCTCTTTGCGGTTTTTAAGATAACTCATCTCTCCATCGTAGCCGGCATCGAGCCAATTTTGTAACCGAAGGCCAGCCTTTTCGAACAGAGTCGCTGGCGCAACGGCCATACGAGAAAACCCCAAACGGAGTGCCTCAGCCTTTAGCTGCTCGTGCCAACTCTCGATCGAAGAAGGATACTCCACAAAAGAGCCTCTGGTGAAAAGTGATAAACAATACAAAAAACCGTAAAACCGAGCCCCTTATCATAATTTTTCCCGACTTTTCCTTCTAGTGCCAAAAAACCGTCACCTCCTGGCAAGTTCAAGAGAAATCGGCAGATAGTGCCTCATAACTATTTTCGAAATCGGTCTTGGAATTTTTTCCAATAATGAGTATCCTTGCCGCCTCATTTGAAAACAGAGTTGATTCACAGAAGGAATCGGCCCTCTGTTTGACCTGAAAAACAGAGTAAATCTTCCAGTATCCTTTTATTCCGTCACCATTTGGCACCATTTCTTATGAACAGAAAAAAAAAGAGCTCGCCAAAAAGTAGAGGGTGGTTCCCCTTGGTTCTTGTTCTTTGCGGGATCGGCCTTTTTGCCGGTTGCCAGACGATTTCAGCCTGGACCCAGCCACAGTCCGAGCAAGAAGAACACAACGGAAACGCCCAAACCTTTAACCTTATCGACGGAAGGATTACCCCATGAAAATTTTGAACCTTACCCTCCCGTCGTTTCTCTTGTGTAGCCTTTGTCTCGTTTTTTTCAGTGGCTGCCAAAACGCATCGACTCCGTCATTTAACCTCTTTGCACCCTTTGGCGAGCAAAAAATCCCACCTCCGCCAACGGGAAGCTTCAATCCGTCTGACCCTTACTATCAACCACAACAAGGGAACACTCTGCAGGCTGTGCCAACGACGAATACATTACAGACAAATCCGACTTCGTTATCGGCGCCGGCACCTCAGTTTAATGGATCGTCAGGCTTTAATAGTACCTCGGTATATGGAATGCCAGCCTACTCTGGTTTTCAAAACATGGCAGCAACAACGCCCAATCGCTACAATTCACCGACAGCAGCTACCGCCCCATCGACAACGGCTCTTCCCTCAACGACAACCTCACTCCCACAGAGTTCAGTCGTTTCGACAGCCTCGTTTTCAGATTGGCAACCGGCAGGAACAAGGGCCAAAGTCTTACAGGCCAGTGCCGATTTGAACCAATCAGATCCAGCATCGTTCATTTCGCACACCTCCTCGACAACAGTCGCTCAAAGTGGTAATCCGAGCCAGGATATTCGTCACCGAGGGAACAGTTCACTACAGTTTCAGCCTCCAAATCTAAACAAAAAAACGGTTGCCCGATCTGGCAACGATCAACAGCTAACAGAACAATACTTTCCAGACTACACAGCCTCGGGCCAATACGCCCAAAGCTCTTCTTCGGGTAGTCCCTCTTTCGATTCAGGGCTGCAGCCGGCCACGACCTCGTCAACATTGAATCTGAATGGAATGCCCATAAGTGATGCTACCAAACAAGAGCCTTTAGCTACCGTTTCCGCTAATCACACAGTAGCGACAACCTCTGCACCTGCCCTCTTCATACCTGCTAAAAACGCACAACCTCTCTCGAAATTCGACCACCCGACTTCTCAAGCGACCACCCCGACTGCATGGCCAGAAATTACAAGTCTGCCTGCCCAGAGTACGAACTATGATTCTCGACAAGGAATTCGTGGCTTTGACAGATCGATCAACGAACGATCGACGATCGTTCGGGGCAATAACGAAGACCGATCGGCGACCCGACTCGCTTCCTCGCAAAATATTAAAACGAACTCATCTATCTCCGATTCAAAAATTTCTCTGAAGAATTCGACCAATCTTCAATGGCGATAGCGAGCGATCACTATGGCATTAGAAGCCCTTTTTTCCAAGTGGCGACACTCGCCTTCTCGGCATGCTTCCTTTCTCGAGACGATCCATAGTCAACGAAAAGAGCTCCAAAAACTCTCCGATAAATCATTACAGACCACTTTTCGGGAACTCCAGTTCTTGGCCCAGACGGGAACCCCACTCTCGAAACTTCTTGCAAAGACCTATGCCATCGTTCAAGTCGCCGCAAAGCGAACTCTTTCCATGAGCCATTACGATGTGCAGCTTCTTGGCGGAATTGCCCTCTTTGAGAGAAGTGTCGTACAAATGCAGACAGGTGAAGGTAAAACCTTAACAGCAACTCTACCACTCATCCTTGCCTCTCTTGCAAAACGGGGCGCCCACCTTGCCACAGCAAATGACTATCTCGCCCGGCGCGATGCCGAGCTTCTAAGCCCTCTCTACCAATTCCTGGGCCTCTCTGTCGGCCTCATCACTGCTCAAACTCCTCCCTCTCTTCGCCACAAAGAGTATCGTGCCGATATTATCTATACAACAGCTAAAGAGCTAGGGTTCGATTTTCTGCGTGATCGTCTTAATCAGCGTTCTCAGACGACCTGGCAAACTCGGTCTTCTGGTATATCTGACCTTTTCGGTAACTCCTCGACTCCCTCTCTTTGGCAAAAAGAAGAGGCAGATTTGGCCACTTCTCACACCCAGGCGACCTCCCTTCAACCAGAACTCTATTTTGCTCTTATTGATGAGGCTGATTCGCTCCTTCTTGACGAATCAAAAACACCTCTCGTTATTAGTCAACCCGGCACCCTTGAGGTTCCTGAAGAACTCTATCATTGGGCACAGGAAACATCTTCTCACCTTTTACCCGAAGAAGATTACCATTTCCCACATGAAAAACATTTTCCGCAACTCAGTCCAAGTGGCCGACAAAAAATTCGCCGTACTCTCAAACCACCTTCACTAGCACCTCTGAGCCAGCAAACGATTTTTGATCATGTCACCTTAGCCCTGCGGGCAAACCTCTTTTTTCACCCCGGTCAACAATATATTCTTGAAAAAGGTGAAGTGACGATCGTCGATGCTAATACGGGCCGTTTGGCAACTGGCAAAAAGTGGCAAGGTGGGCTTCATCAAGCAGTTGAGGCGAAGGAAGGGCTCCCTATCTCGGCCAATAATATTGATGCCGCAAAAATCTTATTACAAACTTTTTTCAACCGGTACAAACATCTTTCGGGGATGACCGGAACAACCCAGAGTGGTGCTGCCGAGCTGAAAAAGGTCTATGGCCTAAAAACATCGGTCATTCCAGACCGACTTCCAAAACGGCGAAAAGAGTTTCCTCCCAAGGTTTTAGGAACCCAAGAAGCAAAATGGCGAGCCGTTCTCAAAGAGATTCTCGCTATCCACAATACAGGGCGTCCAATACTTATTGGAACGTGTAACATTGATCACTCTCAATTATTGGCCGATCGAATCCGTAAAAAAGGGCTCATTGTCGAACTTCTTAATGCCGTCGATGACCGCCATGAAGCACAAATTATCAGTCGAGCAGGGCAAGCAAGGGCGATAACTGTCGCGACAAATATGGCCGGCCGTGGCACCGACATTCGCCTGGGTGAAGGAATTTCTGAACGAGGTGGCCTACATGTTCTACTAACCGAAATGCACAACTCGGCCAGGATTGACCGACAACTCGTTGGCCGATCGGCTCGGCAAGGTGACCGTGGCTCGTTCCGTATTTTTGTCGCCTTGGATGACGAACACCCCCTCTCTTCTCTCAATGAAGAAAAAATCAAACACCTCAAATCTATCGGAAAAAATTCCCCCGACCGCAACCACTCTCACCTATTTCAACATTTTCAACGAGCACAACGGCGAAAAGAAAAAGCCGAGGCACGCCAACGGACCCTCCTTCTTTACCATGAAAAACAGCGGATTGCCCTTGCGGAAGAGATGGGCCAAGATCCATTCCTTGACGGCTTAACCTAGATTGACCCTCTAAAAATTGACTCTCGAAGAAGCAGTTACAGCAAGCGTCGGCTCTCTCTTTTGAGTCTCTGTTAGCCAAAGATAACAATTACAATTGCAATTTCTTGAATCTCGATGACAATGGCTAAGAGCTGCAAAAGATCCAAACACCCCTTCGAAATAAACGACTTATTCCGTTTTATAAATCTTTTTCACCTTCTACTTTTTACCATTTTAAGAGAGCAACGGAACCGCACAAACGATGGTAGCTCCTTTATATATTGGCGATCTCAAAATCGACCCACCAATCCTTCAAGCCCCTATGGCCGGCTTTACCAATTTTGCATTTCGGCAGGTCGTCCGCGACTACGGCGGAGTCGGTCTCCATGCGACCGAAATGGTCAACGCAAGAGGGTTCGTCTGGATGGACCAAAATCGGGCCGAACATCCCGACCGCCTATGGGGAGTCAAAGAAGAGACTCGCCCTCTCGCCGTTCAAATGTGGGATAACGATCCAGAAACCCTAGCCAAAGTCGGTGCCAAGCTGGCCCATGAGTACCAAGTCTCGGTCGTTGATATTAACTTTGGATGTCCTGTCAAGCAGGTGACCCAACGGGCCCACAGCGGCTCTTACTTATTGCAGTATCCAGAGCGGATGGGCCAGATTATCGAACGTGTCGTTACGGCGTGTGCCCCCGTCCCTGTAACGGCGAAAATCCGGCTCGGCTGTACTCGAGACAACATGAACGCTATTGATATTGCCCAAGTCGTCGAGGGGGCTGGCGCCAAGGCGCTCACCGTTCATGGCCGGACCGCAAAAGAGATGTTCCGTGGTCATGCCGATTGGGAGAGTATTTCGGCAATTAAACCTTACCTGAAGAAAATTCCACTCATTGGAAATGGCGACCTCGACAGTGCTGAAAAAGTCGTCCATGCCCTCAATAACTATAATGTTGACGGAGTGATGATCGCCCGTGCATGTCTTGGCAAGCCGTGGATTTTCGCCCAAGCAGCCGCCGCATTAGCTGGACAGCCAATCCCACCCGATCCTACTCTTGAAGAAGAACGACAATGCCTTCTTCACCATTTTGATTTAGTTGTACGTCGTTTTGGTGAGGAAAAAGGGGCTCAGCTTATGCGTAAATTTGCTTCTCGTTACGCCCAGGGACGGCGGGGAGCCAAACAGTTCCGACACAGCGTTTCCCTTGTTTCAACGGCTCAAGAATTTTACGACGCCGTTGAAAAATTTTTCCCTACGGAAAAATCACTCGCGACCGAAATACAAAAGTAGAAAAAGCTCAAGTAGAGAAAATCAAGCCTGTTTAAATAAAAAGAGAAACCAGATAACGACCGAGAAAAAGAGCCACCTTCGAAAGATGGTGGCTCTTTTCTATATTTACCTTTTTATGTTTATTTAAGATTAGAGAATATCTAGATTCTGTACTAAATCTGATCTCTGCCTCTTAATGTTTGTCGTATCGCTTGAACTCACCACTATCGAGTTTTTCCATATAGACGTTGAGAGCTTTACCAACCTTTGGCATAAGGATAAGCAGCCCCAGAATATTTGGAAAAGCCATCGCCAAAACGGCCATGTCTGAAAAGTCAATAACAGCCTGCAAACTGAAGATCGTTCCAAAGAAGGTAAAGGTCAGGAAGACCATTTTGAAAGTAACCGAAGAGTTATCTCCAAAGAGGGTCACCCAGCAACGCTCTCCATAGTAGCTCCACGAAATAATCGTCGAGAAAGCGAAGAGAACGACCGCAATCGAAAGGATCAGGTCAAAGCGAGGAATCTCTCGTGCAAATGCCAAACCTGTCAAGACGGCACCGTCGGTGACATCGTAGAAACTAGATTCTTGCAAAACACCTGTAATGAGAATCACAAGGGCGGTCATTGAACAGACAATAATCGTATCCACGAATGGCTCAAGGAGGGCAACGACTCCTTCACGGACCGGCTCACTCGTTTTGGCCGCACTATGGGCAATCGAGGCCGAACCGATACCAGCCTCGTTACTGAAAGCAGCACGTTGAACACCGATGACCAGAACACCGATCATACCACCACCGAACGCAGTCGGCGAGAACGCCTCTGTAAAGATCGACCCGATAAGGGCAGGCACCTCAGTAATATGGATACCAATAATTACCACACAGGCCAAAAGATAAACAGCACACATAAACGGCACAATTTTTTCAGCCGTTGCCCCAATCCTCTTGATACCACCAAGGATAACAAGACCGACAAAGAAGGTTAGAACGACACCATAGCCAGCTTTATAGAGAAGACCTTCACTCTCAATTTTTGCCTCTGTGTCATCTTTTTCCTTCTGGGCATCTTTAATCCCTTGGACATCTTTGCTCTCTCTAGCAGCTGTAAGTGCCTCATTTGCAGCAATAACCTTGTCGTGATCACCTTTTTGAATTTGTCGTACCAACAGAGCAGCCGATTGATTCGACTGGAACATGTTCCCACCGGCAAAGCTGGCAAAGATACAAAGAACGGTAAACAAGAGAGCCAAAATTGCTCCGAGTCCACCAAGCTTCATCTCTTTAAGACCGACATGAAGGTAACGCATCGGGCCACCCAAAACTGTTCCGTCTGGTCGGACTTCACGATACATTTGACCAAGGGTACATTCGACAAACTTACTCGTCATGCCGAAGAAACCACAACACATCATCCAGAAGAAAGCACCCGGACCGCCTGCCATCATTGCAAGGGCAACACCAGCAATATTCCCAAGGCCGACCGTCGCCGAAAGTGCCGATGAAAGAGCTTGAAAGTGGCTCACTTCACCAGGTTCGTTCGGGTCAGTATATTTACCTCGCACAACATCAACCGAGTGACGGAAAGCACGGAAGTTGACAAATTTCATAAAGATCGTAAAGGTAACCCCACCCAAAGCTAACCACAAAACGACGAGCGGCATCCCATCGTCATCCTTTTTCGGGATAAGGTGGGTCTTTCGCATTTTCGGTTTTCCGGCTTCATCATGGCCGTCAGGGACTTCTACCAATGTCAGATATCCGTCGGCTAAAAGGGCCTCGACCTGTTCGGAGGTAAGTCTATCGGCCTCTTTAGCACTCGGTATTTTTCTTGCTTCAGGCTTGGCCCGTTTAACATAGATCGTTTTATTCGTTTCAGGGTCGACCGTTTTCCAGAATTGGCCAACTGTTTTTTCCTTTTGAATATACTCGACGACTCTATTGTTAAGGATACCTGTGTGATAACTTCGTTTATCGGTATCATCACTGAAGACACGTTGATCCGGAAGGACAAGGTTCCCCTCGGCTCTTTGGAGAACGATATCCTTTTCTGTAAGGATTGTTCCGCTAATCGTTTCACCAGTCCCGTTGTCTATAAGGACAAAATCGCCATCGGTATTGGCAGGTCGAATATAGTACTCGTACTCCGCGACCTCAACATAGACCTGGGCCGTATTTCCAACAGGTAAAAAGATAACCTTTGTGGCTGCCGCGACACCGTAACCAAATATCTCTTCAATACTGTTTTTTAGCGCTTCGCCGGGGCCATCTTCGTACTTCTCATCAATTGATCTGGGAACGACAAGGGGGCGAATCTCAACTGTTGAAGGATCGGCCTCTTTACCCATCTCTTCTGTAGCCGAAGGGGATGACTCGGAATCATCGGCCTTTGGTCCTGAGCCTTGTACCTCTTGCCTGACTTCCTCGCCAGCCCGTAGCTGGTAACCAATAGCAAAGGTACCGACCAAGAGTGTCAGCCCCAAGAGTATCAGCTTTGTTGAAGGAAAATTCGTTTTTCGCAACATGCCATGTTCTCACTGTGTCTGAAATAAAAGCTAAATAAAATATACACTATCGAAACATCTGGGTGTTTGGCGACAATCGCCTCAAAAACAAACCACCATTGGCCGCAACTGAAGACAGAAGGTATACAGGTCACAACACAAGTGATGTCATCTAAAAAAGGAGCGGCGCTCCTTTTTCTTAACCTACCAAACGATGTCTCTAACTATTACCTACCTTTAATGGATCCTTTTCCTCTAGTGAGCTAGAGTTTGGCCTTTTATTTTAGACAATTGTCCAAAAAAATGGCCTCAATGAAAAGTGGCCAAACCCATTTCCTGCCTAAAACAGAAAGAGGGTTGGGCAACATGATAGGCAATTTCTTATGAGAAAAACAGTAAAAACCACGAATAAATTTGTATTTTCTTCTATTTTCATTGAAAAAATGAACCTTTTTTTCTGTCTCTTCCCGAAGCCCAGAAGAAACACTCCCTTTACACCTGCGCAATTTGGATCATACCTTGTCAAAATGACAAGAGAGTGTATAGTTTCTGTAGGTAGAGTATCCTTTCTGATCAACATGTTTTTAAAGACGTTTTAACCGATCTTGTTGGCAAATACGTTTGCGTGAATCCGTTACTTGATTTATCCTTTTTTGCGTCTTTCGACTGAGTTTATGCGTATCATCAACTGTTGCAGCTTTTTTCCGTTATTGCAAAGCTCGACCCATGGAACACCTTCAATCAGACAACGCTTTACTGAATCTTTTACGAGTTCGTGGTGATCTGAAAATCCCCGAAATGGCCGATGCGTTTGAAGTGACAGCGACCGCTATCCGGCAACGACTAACAAGGCTAACCGCCCTCGGTTACATTCAACGCTCGACAAACAAGGCCGGACGTGGCCGTCCAAGCCACTCATACGAGTTAACCCTGGCTGGTGCTCAAGCCTCGGGAAATCTCCTCTTGTCACTGACAGGGGCGATGTGGCAAGCGATCGCAGCTTTGGACGAATACGATGTTCAGCAACGTCTACTCAGGCAGATTGCAAAGTCGGTCGCTCACGAGATTTCCCAACACATTACTGGTGAAACTCTTGAGGAACGAATGCAAAGTGTCGCCGACTATTTTCGTAGCCGCTACATTCCATTCGAAGCGAACGAAAGCCAGTTCACTGAAAACGACGGCTTGGCTAGCGACACCGATCAAAGCAGCGACACCGATCAAAGCACAGTTCAAAGTGGCACCAACGGTCCAGGCAAATTACCCAAAGAGCCCTTCCCGTCTGGTGAGCCCCCAGAAGGTCAAGAACGACGCCCTACCCTCTCCACAGAAAATGAGCCGAATAAGGAGAGGCCAACACCTTTGTTACCTATACTCAATGCTCAGGCTTGTCCCTTCCCTGGCCTTCTCGACGAAAAACGGCTTATTTGTCGTTTAGAAGAGTTAATTTTCAGTGAACTTTTTGGCCAAAAAATCGGTTTAAAGGTATCGTGTGTCAGTGGCCAATCCCAGATGACCCGATGTACTTTTGCCCCGGAAACATCTTTGACACCCGACTCGACCTCCGAAAAAATAGGGCAATCGTAGAGTTCTGCAAAGACAAAAAAGCCTCACCACCAACGAACGAGTCAGATCACGAGAACTTCATCTCTGGGCAAGCCACACATAGGTTGCCGACAAACTAAACCGAACACCTTTGAATCGACCAGTACAAAACATGAATCCAGCTCACGACACGACAACCCCTTGGATCGAGGGACGGTTCGAAGAAAATGTCCTCCTCACAACGATTGAAGAGGCGACCAACTGGGCACGGCAATCGAGCATTTGGCCGATGACTTTTGGCCTTGCTTGTTGTGCCATTGAAATGATGGCAACGATGTCACCACGGTATGACTTGGAACGATTTGGAGCAGGTGCCTTTCGAGCAAGCCCTCGTCAATCCGACTTGATGATCGTCGCCGGTACGGTCACTTATAAAATGGCCAGCCGTGTTCGAAAACTCTACCACCAAATGCCCGACCCGAAATACGTGATTGCCATGGGTGCATGTACCGTCGGTGGTGGTCCCTATTTCAAATGGGGGTACCACGTGGTGAAAGGGGTCGACCTCGTCGTTCCAGTTGATGTCTACATTCCGGGGTGCCCTCCCCGTCCTGAAGCGTTGCTTGAAGGGGTTATGCGTCTCCAGGACAAAATGCAGGCTCACCGCCTTGCGAAAAAGAAAGAAAGGGCTTCAAAATCAAAGGGCTGGCTACGACAAATTGGGCAAGGGCTCAAAAGCTTTACCCGAGCCAAGAGAACAGACCAAAAAGTCAGCGACGAGCTACCAATTCCTCATCACAGCGGCTACGCCTACTCTCCTGAAGAACAGACGCCGAAATTCGATCATCACCTCTACCTCCCCAAGAAGAAGTAAAATCTTCTCTGGCACCCCTCCTTTTGTCAAAAATAAGGCGATTTTCAACAAACCAAGTGTCGCCAAGGGTGTACAGAAACGATTTTTCTTATTAAAAATAGTTTTTATTGTTTTAATTCAATTTTTGGTTACGATAAAAGACATAATGACAGATCAGCTCAAAATCGAAAACTTGCACGTAAGTATTAACGAAAAGCCTATTCTCAAAGGGGTAAACCTCACCATTCGACGTGGTGAAACCCATGCACTAATGGGCCCAAACGGGTCAGGGAAAAGTACCCTTGGCTTTGCTATTATGGGGCACCCTGCCTACGAGATCACCGAGGGGGATATTTTTCTCAATGGCGAGAGCCTTTTGGAAAAAGAGGCCGACGAGCGGGCCAGAGCCGGCCTTTTCATGGCCTTTCAACGTCCAACCTCTGTCCCGGGGGTGAAAATGGCCGACTTTTTACGCCATAGCACGACCAATGTCAGGAACCCCGACCGGCAAGAGGGAGAAGACCTCATCGCCATGAAAGAGTTCCGAAAAGAGCTCAAAGAGAAGATGGCTCAGCTCCAAATGGATCCTGAGTTTGCCAGAAGGTATGTCAACGATGGTTTTTCGGGTGGAGAGATGAAGCGGGCCGAAATTTTGCAGCTCGCTATGCTTCAGCCAAAATTTGCAATCCTCGACGAGACCGACAGTGGCCTTGATGCCGACGCTGTCCGCCTTGCAAGCCAAAGTATCGCTGATATTGGTGGTCAAGAGATGGGCCTCCTTATCATTACTCACCACGATAAACTACTCGTCCATAATCCCCCCGATTTTGCCCATGTCATCCTTGATGGAAAAATTGTCGAAACGGGTGGGGCTGAGCTTGCAGCCGAGCTTCATACAAAGGGGTACGAGCGTATTCGTGCAGAACATCCTTCCGAAGCTGCCACGCCATAAACGCTAAAACCCCAAGGATTACACGACGATTAACAAGAACTCGATTCTCCAATAAAATTAGCCATACAAAAAAGTTTCCACTAGTAGCGAGTACACGACCATGTCGATAGATACCTCCTCCACTGAGCCGGCCAATATTCAACCGGTCGATCCGTTGACCGACGGCATTAATAAATACGATTTTCGGACGGAAACAAAGGCTGTCTTTAAAGCCCGTAAAGGGGTCGATAAAGAGATCATTCACCAAATATCGGACATTAAAAATGAGCCCGACTGGATGCGGCAATTTCGTCTGAAATCGCTCGAAATTTTCGAGTCCAAACCGATGCCGAATTGGGGTGGGGCAATCAATATCGACTTTGATGATATTTATTACTATCTCAAGCCGACAAACGAACAGGGGAGAACATGGGACGAAGTCCCCGACGAAATCAAAGAGACTTTTGAAAAGCTCGGTATCCCTGAAGCCGAAAGAAAGTTCCTGGCCGGTGTCAAGGCACAGTTCGAAAGCGAAGTCGTCTACGGCTCTCTTCAAGAAGATCTTGCAAAAAAAGGGGTTATCTTCACCGATACCGATACTGCCGTTCGGGAACATTCGGAACTTCTACGTGAATATTTTGGGACGATTATCCCACCAGAAGACAACAAATTTGCCGCCCTTAACTCGGCCGTCTGGTCGGGTGGCTCGTTCATCTATGTTCCCCCAGGGGTTGAAATCGAGTTCCCTCTTCAAGCCTATTTCCGTATCAATGAAGAGAGTATGGGCCAGTTTGAAAGAACGCTTATTATCTGCGATGAAGGGTCAAAAATTCATTACGTCGAAGGATGCACCGCCCCGATGTATACCTCTGAATCGCTCCACTCGGCAGTCGTTGAAGTCATTGTCAAAAAGAATGCCCGGTGCCGATATTCGACCATTCAAAACTGGGCAAATAATATCTATAACCTTGTAACCAAGCGGGCAGTTGCCCATGAAGACGCAGTCATGGAATGGGTCGATGGTAACCTTGGTAGCCAATTAACGATGAAATACCCTGCTGTTGTTATGGCAGAGCCAGGCGCCCGTGGCGAAATTTTATCGATTGCTTTCTCCTCCAAAGGTCAGCACCAAGACGCCGGTGCCAAATTGATCCATGCTGCACCAAACACGACGGGGCAGATTATCTCGAAATCGATCTCCAAAGATGGTGGCCGCAGCAGCTACCGTGGCCTTGCAAAGGTCGAAAAAGGTGCTATCGGTGCCAAATGCAATGTCGTCTGCGACGCATTGATCCTCGACCCGGAAAGTCGTAGTGATACCTATCCTTATATCGAAATTGGAGAACAAGATGTCTCCATTGGCCACGAAGCGTCTGTCTCTCGTATTGGAGAAGAACAGCTCTTTTACCTCATGAGTCGAGGACTTTCCGAAACCGAGGCAAGCACAATGATCGTCAACGGTTTTATTGAACCTCTCGTCAAGGAACTCCCGATGGAATATGCCGTTGAACTCAATCGTTTGATTCAACTTCAAATGGAAGGTTCCGTTGGCTAACGCCTCTTTTTGAGACAATTTTCACACCAGAGCCATTTTTGAGATCGACCACAATAATAAGAGCTGAACTTTCGAATCTTCGACCGATTCAAACTGTCTGACCTCTCAATAGTCCTCACAAGTTTCCCAACTATTTTATTGATTTCCAAGAACAAAACGTAATGACCGAACTTGCGACAACGGAACGCTTTGACCAAGCTAATTTTGAGCAACTTCTTCAATCTCTTTCGGAACCGGACTGGTTGACCCAACGTCGGCAAGAGGCGTTTGAACACTTTCAAACTCTCGACATGCCAACGACCAGAGAGGAAGAGTGGAAACGGACCGACATCCGGTTATTCAAGCTCGACCGTTTTTCTCCTCCTCGCCATTCTGGTGGTACGTCACCCAAAAACCTCTTCGACAAATTGCCAACGACTCTCCTAGATCAGGGGCTAGAACTTGCAGGCAAAATCATTACCACTAACGGACAAAATCACGAAAGCCACCTGACCGAGAAATGGCAAAAAAAGGGGATCCTTTTCGGTACACTCGAACAACTGCTCCCAGAGCATGGCGACCTTCTTAAGCCTTATTTGTTAAAGAAGGCGTTTGAGACGGACTACGATAAATTTGCTGCCCTTCACGGTGCATTTTTTCAGGGGGGCCTTGTCCTCTATGTTCCACGAGGGGTCGTCGTTGATGATCCACTCTTTACCCTCGCTGCAATCTCAGATGGGCAGACAGATCTTAGCCACACCCTCGTTATTTTAGAAGAGGGAGCCGAAGCAAGCCTTGTTTCTGAATTGACTTCTCCCAAAGCGACCGACGGTGGGCTTCACTGTGGTGGCGTTGAACTCTACGTCGCGGATAATGCCCATTTCCGTTATGTTAACTTACAAAACTGGGGGAAAAAAGTGTGGCACTTTGCCCAACAAAGGGCAACCGTCGGACAAAATAGCTCTCTCCAATGGACAGCGGGCGCACTCGGGAGCAAGCTCAGCAAAGTGAACCAACATGTTCTGCTAGAAGGGACTGATTCCCATTGCCAGGTCAATGGAGTTATGTTTGCTGAAGAGAGCCAGCACCTTGATTACCATACCTTGCAACATCACAAGGCACCGAACTGTCGTAGCGACTTCCTCTATAAGGTCGCTCTCCAAGACACGGCCCGAACTGTCTGGCGTGGTATGATCAAAGTCGACAAAGAGGCTCAAAGAACCGACGGCTACCAACGCAATGATAACCTTCTACTCACGCAACAAGCACGAAGCGACTCTATCCCTGGTTTAGAAATTGAAGCCGACGATGTCCGTTGCACCCATGGTGCGACAACGAGTAAGGTCGAAGAAGAACTTATTTTCTACGCCCGAACACGAGGATTTACCCGTAAAGAAGCAGTCCGGATGATTGTCAACGGATTTTTTCAACAAGTCTTTGATCGTATTACTCTTGAGCCAGTCCGTGAAGCACTTGGTCAGGCGATCGCCTCCCGGGTTCGAGACTACAGTTAGTTTTGAGAGTAGTTAACTGAAAGTCAGCCGGCTTTAAACCTCAACATATCTCCCAGCAACAGGGAGGTCTCCTACCGACTTTCCTCAGTTGATTTTACCTTCGGCAATGAAAGAGTGCCAATTGCAAACCCCCCACTCCCCGGTGGGGGATAAACCTCGCCCGTATCGGTCGGTTATAGTAGAATAAATAGAGAGAGTAAAGACAGTTGCCCCATATCCTGCCTCCTTATTGGTAAATTTGTCTCCTTGCCATCCACGGCCCCATACCAGCTAATCCAACAAGAAAAGCCAGCCATGAGTGAATATGTCTTTGTTACGACCGTTGACAAACTTCCCGACCCAGGAAAAGAGGTCTTTGAGGTTTCGGGCCATATTGTTGCCCTCTTTCATGTGAGTGGTACCTTTTACTGTCTTGAAGACACCTGCACACACGACAACGGCCCCTTGGCTGATGGTAAGCTCGATGGATACTCGATCGCTTGTACTCGTCATGGTGCTAAGTTTGACATTCGAACCGGCAAAAATCTCTGCTTACCAGCGACTTCACCGACCCGAGTTCACGAAGTCAAAGAAGAAGAGGGCAAAGTCTACATTCGAATTAACGAAGACTAAATCGTTTTGGGTTGTTATAGGCTCGAACAAATTTTAAATTTTATAGATAAATTAGAATACAAACTGTAGAGACTATTTTTAGCGAATTTTGAAAGAGAGGATTTATATGGCACTTTCCGAAGAACAAGTTTTTGAAACGCTCAAACAGGTCATCGATCCCGAGCTATTTGTAAACATCGTCGACCTAGGACTCGTCTATAAGGTCGAACTTACTGAACGAGAAAATGGCGCCATGTTCGATGTAAACATCGAAATGACTCTTACCAGCCCAATGTGCCCTGCCGGCCCACAACTTGTTGGCCAAAGTAAACAAGTTGTCGAAGACCTCGAAGAAGTTAACGAGGCCGATGTCCGAATCGTCATGGAACCTCAATGGACCCCTGATCGAATGACCGAAGATGCTCGTGATCAACTCGGAATTTTCTAAAGGCCTTCACATTCAAAAACCCTAGTTTTGAATATCTCTTATTAAACATTATCGATAGCTTCAAAAAGCAGAGACTATAGCCCTCTTCATTTGAACGATAGACAAAAACAGTTTGCCAGCTAAAATTAAAGAGAAACAACGGAAAACCGGGAGTATCCACACTCCTGGCCTCCTTTGAAAGTTTGGTTCTCTTTGATCTTCTCTATATGCTTGGAGTGTAATGGTCGCCTATTTGGTCATTCGTGAAGGAAATAGCTGGACAGATGTCTTTCGTCTTGTCCCTGGGCGTACCACCTCTATGGGTCGTGCAACGACGAACCAGATTGTTGTCAAAGACGACCGTTGTAGCCGCTATCACGCCGAGATTTTTTTTACCGACAATCACTGGACATTGCGTGACCTAGGTTCACGAAACGGAACGATTGTCAAAGGTACCCCACTCGAATCGGACCACCTTCTTTTGGAAGGAGACGTCATTCAAATTGCCGACTTCCAGATGCTTTTCTCTTATAACCTCGAAGAGGCTCTTTCTTCGGGACCAGCTCGAGCCAAGACAGCAGAGACGTTTTCAGGAGAAGAAACAGTCATAGCCAAAGTCGATGCCGACACCAATACGTTCGACTGGGAACAACCCAAAATCACTCATCGGCGAGACAAGACCAAATTCCTTTCGGGGAAACAAGATAAGGGAAGTCTTACCCAGCCAAAATTCAGTCAGGCTGCCTCAACTCTTTGCCGCCTAGCTTTTGACCTTGGGCAAAAACAAGATATCTACACGATTTCACAGACAGCTCTTTCTGGTATTTTAGAAAATATCAAAGCCGACGCAGGGGCTGTCCTTCTTCTTAGCTTTGCACAACAACAAGAGCCCCCTTCAGAGAAATTCCTAGAAATCGCCGCCTCCTTTTCTCACCATAAAAAACCGTATCAAAAAATTACCCCTTTTTTGGCACAGACTGTTCTCAAAGAAGGAGAGGCGATCTTGGCGCGGAATATCTCCGATGACGAGACGCTCGCCGCTCAAGACAGCCGTGGTGAAATCCATGCGACAAGCGTTATCTGTACCCCTATTCGGCAAGGGGAACAAATTTTAGGCCTTATCCACCTCTATTTTACGGACAGCAACCGTGTCCCCGACCCTGACGACCTTGAATTTACCCTGGCCGTTGCCGACAACGTTGCATTGGCTTTGAAAAATTTGTATGGTCAACGAAAACTCGAAGAAAATCTCTTACAGACCCAAGACGAAATCCAAGAGCTGCGCCAGCGGCTCGGTACTGACTCAAACCTTGTCGGCCGGAGTTTGCAACTACAACGGGTTCAACAAGAGATTGCCCGTGCAGCACCGAGTAAGGCGACGATCTTTATTCGGGGTGAAAGTGGTGTCGGTAAAGAGCTTGTCGCTCGAGCGGTCCATTTTGCCAGTCCCCAAAAATCGGGCCCTTTTATCTGCCTTAATTGTGCCGCCCTTTCGGAGACCTTGCTAGAGAGCGAATTGTTCGGCCACGAGAGAGGCGCCTTTACCGGCGCAACAGAACGAAAAATTGGAAAATTTGAAGCGGCTCACGAAGGGACCTTAATGCTCGATGAAATCGGTGAAATGAGCCCAACCTTACAAGCCAAATTTTTGCGAGTTTTAGAAGGCCATCCCTTTGAACGACTCGGTGGAAACGAGGCGATCTTTGCCGATGTCCGAGTAATCGCCGCAACAAATCGTGACCTTGAACAAGCTATTCAAAAGAATCTTTTTCGGCAAGATCTCTATTTTCGCCTAAAAGTCATCGAAATTTTGGTCCCACCGCTACGTGACAGAAAAGATGATATCGTAGAGCTTGCAAATCACTTTTTACAACGGTTTAACCTCGAAGCGGGCCGAAAGATCAAAGGATTTACCCCTGAAGCCCTGAAACATCTTCAGGTCTATCAGTGGCCCGGAAATATCCGAGAACTAAAAAATGTAGTTGAGCGAGCTGTCGTCCTTACCCCTTTTGAGTATATTCAACCGAACGACCTTCCTCTTGCCGATCTATCACAACCGAGCCTCGCCTCTTCCCCAAACCATAGGACCCCTGCTGACTCTCTCAGTCTAGATGAGGACGACCACACCAACGGCAAGATCTCCTCTCCCCCCCCTCGGTCATTGGCCGAAGTCGAAAAAGAGCATATCCTGGCAACTTTAAGGGCGACTTCGGGAAATAAAAGTCAGGCAGCCTCAATTCTGGGTATTGAGCGTTCGACTCTCGATCGAAAACTCAAACGATATGGGGTTTCTACCCCACGCATTATTAAAGAGTAGGCTACTTCCCCTCCTTTTCTATTGGCAATATTGTCCGATTTTAACAATTCTAACAATTGCGTTGCTTCCCCAGACATTTCTGACCTGGAGTCTTCTCTTTTTCAAAGAAATTCTTCTCGGCTAAAAAAGGGTATCCCACAATTGGGTACCAATTTAAATCCAAATTTGCAGTCACCGGTTCATGACTGAACTTTAGGTGATCAAAACCAGCTTTGGAAAATATTATCCCTTGCTATCCTATGCAAATCAGGTCTTTCCTCACTGCTCCGATACGAAAGAAAACCTCTATGACCGCAACAGGCCTAGACACCATCGAAAGCATCTCTGATCCGATTCTCACCCAAGCTGTTATCGGCTCGGTGGGCAATGCCTTCTCAATGTGCAACATCTCTGCAAAGCTTGCGGGGGTTGCCACCGTACCCACAGGTGAACCTGGCCTCATCACTGGGATGATCGGTGTCCATGGAAAGGTCTCTGGCTTTGTGACTGTGAACATTCCAGAACGAATGGCCATTCGGTCAGTTGAAGGACTTCTTCAAGATAATTATGGCCAGTTAACCTCTCAAGTCGTCGATGGTGTCGGCGAGATTACCAATATTATTGTCGGCGGGATCAAGTCAGCTTTAGCTGGAAGCTCGTGGGGATTTTCCCATATTACAGTCCCTTCTGTCATCGTGGGACAAAAGTATAATATTGCCTTCTCTCGTGGAGTTGACTTTCTATGTGTGACTTTCGAACATAGCGACGACGAAGCTGTCCTCCTTGAAGACCGCCTTATGAACGTTTGTATCTCTTTGCTACGCCTTTAAAATTTCAAGTGGGGCCCAAATAAGGTCAGAAATCCCTTGCGTTCTGCCCTAAGCCGAAGGTTCTTAGATCTCTGATAAAAAGAGAGATTATAAAGGTTTTATTCTCTGGAAAAATCTTGAATACTCGCCCCTTTGTTTGTAGAATAGTGGGGCAAATGGTTCGTAGGTAGAACATCTTTTTTTCAATGGTCGGTCTGCGGATCGAAGGTGTTGTCTACGGAGGTGTTGTTTACGGAAAAACTCCTCGCTTCCATTCTGTTTTTGAGCATTGATTATGCAGTTGCGTATTGGTATTGTAGGGCTGGGCTCTCACTGGGACAAACAACACAAACCGGCTCTCCGTGCCTTGGCCGATCGTTTTCGCGTGACTGCCCTCTGCGATGAAGTCCAGCAACGAGCCGAACAGACGGCTCGTGAATTCAACGCCGAAGCGACTTCAGGTTTTCGAAATCTCATTAAAAGAACTGACATTGATGCCATTTTAATGTTAGGTTCGCAATGGTTTGGTGCACTGCCGATCTTTACCGCCTGCGACTATGGCAAGGCAGTCTATAGCAACCTTTTCCTTGACCTCTCTCCTGATCGTGCCCAAGCACTCAAAAGCCGAATTACCGACTCCGGAATTTCGTTCATGTCGGAACTACCACGGCGACTTGCGCCAGCAACACTTCGGTTACAAGAACTCATGGCGACCAAGCTAGGTAAACCACAGCTTTTGTTTTGCCATCAAAGGATTCCGTCAACAAAACTCCATTCACCTGCGCATCAACGATTAAATCAAAAACCGTATTGGCCCGGCGTAACAAGATCACTCCTTGAAATGATCGACTGGTGTTGTAATTTGGTCTCGGCTAAACCTTATTCGATTACAACGATGGGCCATTCTTGTTCAAACACTTCAAGAAACTTCTTTCAAAACGGAAAAAAGAACGCAGAAGCGAGCCTTTTAAAATCGGACAATCCTCAGGAAAGAGGTGACCCTGCACTTGAGAACCCGGCAGATGAAAAACCCGAACGCGAAAAAGAAAAAAACGAACCACAAATCCCTAGTCCAACCTATCAGGTGCTGAGCCTTGCATTTGAGGAAGAAATGCCTCAAGACAAGGGGGAGAGGCGTACACCTGCTTTAGCCCAAATTAGTTGTGGGCAGTATATCCCTGACGCTTGGCCAGAAGCGATTAGTTTTCGTTCGCCGGCTGCGATCCAGGTTCGCTGCGAGAGAGGAATCGCCTTTATCGATTTGCCCGACCGGCTCGTTTGGTTTGACTCGGCAGGACAACATATTGAATCACTCGAACAGGAACGGCCCGTCGGTGAACAGCTACTAATGCACTTTTACCGCTCAACGACAAGTCTCGTTCGACGGACTTCTGACATACACGACACTTACCGTGCCTTTGAAATTATAGCTGCCGCCGAGAAGAGCCTTTACGAACGGCGAACAGTCTTTCTAACCGATCCCAACGATAAATGAAGCGACAATAAGGCAACAATAATTCAGCAAAACGCCCTAAGACTTACCCCTCGCTTTGAGCTCTCTCTTTGAGTTTTTTCTCTGCTTTCCTATCGATTTCTTGTAGCTCATTAATCCACAGCCGCAGCTCGTTGTTGTATTCGCTCGAAAGATCCCCTTTGACCAATTGACGATGAAAAGCAGCCGCCCCATTTTTGTGGAGTTCTGCCACTTCGGCCGTTGGGAATCGGTCTTGAGGATCGACCATGATAAGTTGTTTACAAAAGCTAGTTAGCAGCGGGTTCACTGCGATATCAGCGGGGAGAATTGTCGATAATTTTTCGGGCAACTCCCGTTTTATTTTGAGAATTTCGGCATACGAATCAAGCCCTTCAAATAATGAGCGACCGATCAATAGCTCGATTAAGGTATACCCCAAGCTGGCAAGATCCGATTTTTGTGTTGGCAACTCTCCAGTGAGGACCTCGGGAGCGGCGTAGGCTGGCGTGCAACTTCGGTGTTGAGGGGGATCGCTTATTCGAAATGAGGAACCGATATCAATAATTTTGCAATCACCGGTCTTTTTTAGCATAATGTTCGCCGGTTTAATATCGCCGTGCACAATCCCATTTCGATGTAACGCCCCTAGCGCATCGAGACAATCCCTTACAATTGCGACTGCCATACCAGGCTTAAAACGCATTTGACGAGTATCAGGAGTAGCAATGACTCGGTTGATGTACTCCCACCGATCATCAGCGACCTCTTTTTGCAAACGATGCAACCGATCCGACGAGATTAATTGACGCAAATCGTAACCATCAATCCACTCCATAACCATGACTCGAATTTGATTACGTTCGACAAAATTATAAACATCGAGCAAATTGTCGTGCTGAATTTGAGCAACCTGAGCCGCAATGCTTGCGGTATATTCCATAGAGTTTTGGTAATGTTCTTCTGAGGTAAAACTCTCTGGTGAAAAGAACTTTAAGGCAACGGGCAAGGTAAACGCATCAGCCCCACGACGCTCACTAAGAAAGACTTTCCCCTGGCTACCGACACCTAATAGACGTTGTAAACGGTGGTAGGCCGTCCAATTGAGCCGCTGCTCCTCGATAATACGTTGGTATTGGCCAACGAGTATCTCCGGTGGGGCACAGGCCTCCCCCTGCCCTAACGCCTGGGTCGAACGAAGCTCCGTCTTTGTCGTATGATAAATATCACAGTTCATTATTATTTGTATGTTTTATTAACCGTTGGAAAAGTATAAAAATCGACTTCCTGTCTCTTTACCCTAAAACCGAATTCAAAAAGTAAATGTACAACAAAACAACTATTTTTATAGAAGGACAAACAAACTTTACCTAACTATCTTAATTAACAATGATCGAGGTCGTCTATGGACGATGGACAAATTCTCTAATTATTAAGGAATCATTTTTTCCAAGAGAACAATACATGATCACGAGGATGGGGAAACCCCAGCTCTTTATTGACAGAGTTCAGTAACGGAACATTCTGTAAAAACCGTTTTAAATTTTCACAAAAAAAGTCGGTAGTCACAGAGACTCGTTGCTTAGATTGGGCACCAACGTGAGGGGTTATGAGAACTTGATCACTCTCCCATAGAGGACTTTGAGGAGGGAGAGGTTCGGCCTCTGTCACATCTAGGCCGGCAAGAGCGACTTGCCCACTCTCTAGAGCGCCAACCAGGGCAACCTCATCGACGACCTGACCACGGGCAACATTGATGAAAATCGCCCCTTCTCTCATTTTGGCAAACTGCCTTTTAGAAAAAAGGTGAAAGGTCTTTTTATTTAGTGGAACGGTAACAATAACGACCTCGGACTGTTCTAATAGTCGATCCATTTCCTCAAAATGAAACAATTCAGCAATAGATGGGGGTTTTCCTCCGGGAAAATCTTCAGATAAAAAATAGTCACTTGCAATGATCCGATTTCCCAAAGGTGCCAACAATTCGGCTATTCGGCGACCATTACCACCGAAACCAACAATCCCGATTGTTTTTCCATGGAGGTCGTCTGTCGGCAAACGTTGAAATCTCTTTTTTCGCTGGGCTTTGACAAAAGTTGGTATGCGACGAATCAGTCCATAGAGTAACGCCAACGTCTGCTCGGCAACCTGATTGGCAAAGAGCCCCGAAGCGCTGGAAACCAAAATTTCGGAAGTGACAACCTCAGGAACAAGGCAGTGATCCAACCCGGCGGCAGAGGACTGAATCCACTGTAGACGTCCCCTATCGACAATTCTTCTCCAATTAATCGGCACCTTTGCGTGACCACAAAAAATATCGGCTTCCTGCAAGTGGTATGGTAACTCCTCTTGAGAAGAAGATAAAATGACCTCACTCGGAAATGTTTTTTGTATCTGGGCAATGTGGGCAGGCGTAACAGGATAACCTAAAACTATATTCATTATATGGCGTCTACAGAACCTTTACTGACCGAAAGACATTCCTGATAATGGAACCCTAAAAAATATCGGGGATAAATCGGGCAAACTGATCTCTTTGCCTCCATTATGAACGAACCTATCCAAAACACAACGCATCTTGTACGATACAAACAAACCTTCGAAACTATTTTTTCCCAAATAAAATCTGAGCAAAAACCTCATAAATAACCATCTATGTCGCAAGTAAAACAAAGTTTCCTTTCATGGTGGTGGAATGCTGAATGTGGGCTGCGAGACGTTCTCAAGATAGCACTTCCCCTAATGATTTCGACCTCATTATGGTCGATTATGCAGTTTACCGACCGCCTTTTTCTCATGTGGCATCCGGCGTCAGAGATGTCAGCGGCTGTCGTCGCCGGTGCGTTACACTTTAGCGCTATTTGTATTCCTTGGGGTTTGGCGAGTTACATAAATACTTTTGTCGCTCAATACCACAGCACACAGCAAGTTGACAGGATGGGACGTTATCTTTGGCAGGGGGTGTGGGTCGGTGTTCTGACCTTTCCGGCCATCTGGCTACTGATCTTTTTTTCAGATGACCTGTTTCGCTTTGCTGGTCATAGCGATACCATTCGAAAGTTTGAGGTCAGCTACCTATCTGCACTGGGCTACGGTTCAGGGGCAATGGTAATAAGCATGGCTATGTCGACCTACTTTATGGGGCGTGGGCAAACAGCGACCGTTATGGTCGTCGACCTTATTTGCGTCGTTGTGAATATTATTGTCGATTATGGGTTGATTTTTGGGAAAGGTGGCCTTCCCGAGCTGGGAATTTATGGAGCCGGCCTTGCAACAGCAATGACTGTCTGGATAAAAACGACCATTCTTGCCACTTTGCTCATATGGGCAAATAAACAAGAACGTGAATTACAGCTTTTCCGTTACATTTTTCCTTGTTGGAAAACAATGAAACGTCTCTTTTACTACGGCTTGCCGAGCGCACTCCAGTTTTTCATTGAAGTCACAAGCTATACCTTTCTTCTCATGATGATCGGTTCTATAGGCGATCAAGCCCATAAAGCTTCAGGCCTTGCCCTAAGTGTGAACGATATCGCCTTTGTCCCTGTTTTTGGCCTGAGCATTGCATTAACGACAATAACAGGGCATCAATTAGGGATCAAACGGCCCGATCTCGCAACACGAGCAACCTGGACAACTCTGACACTTGGCCTTGGCTACACGGCAATTTTTTCGATCTTATATGCTGGCTTTCCTGATTTGCTCTTGGCAGCACACTACGCTACAAATGACCCCAACCACCTCCCCGCAACGAAAGAAACAACGATTATTTTGCTCCGTTTCGTCGCCTTTTATTGCATCTTTGACACGATCAATCTTATTTTTTCAGGGACGATAAAAGGGGCAGGTGACACACAGTTTTTACTTTTCTGCTCGACAGCTATTTCTCTTATTTTTATGACGATTGTTGCTATCGGCCTTCATTACGGGTTCGGCCTCTATTTTGTGTGGCTCATAATGAGCTCGTGGATTTTTACCCTAGGAGTCGCCTTCTTTCTTCGCTTCTTACGTGGTAAATGGCGAACAATGCACGTTATCGAGCCCGAACTACTATAAGGGTATTCTTCTTTCTTTTAAAAAGCTATTCATCTATTCAAACGGCTTGATTCTTTTTAAGAGACTCCTCGATAGATCAATAAAATGGCATCCATATGCCGGTTCATTCCTAAAAGAAAATCATGAATTCGCTTCCCCAAAATCCCCCATGTTGATTTTCAACTATAATTCGCTAGAATGAGCCCTGTCCGTCTATCCAGAAATACTTGTCCAAGGTACAAGTTTTCTCCACCCCTTCCCACTTTTATTTGGCCATTGCCTATTGGCCGTTGCCGATTGGGTCTCTCAACGATGCCGAAATTCCAGTTTGGTCTTCTTGCCATCATCGCCTTAATTCTCCTACGATTTGTGGTTGGTTGGCACTTTTACCAATCCGGATTGGAAAAATTTGAAAATCCCAGCTATAGCTCGACCCCGTTTTTTCGATCCGCCCAAGGCCCCGGAGCCAAATTTTTCCAAGATCAAATACCGGACCGTTACGGACTTTTACGTCTCGACTATACTGAAACGGCTAAAGATTGGGACACTCGCCTCCAGGATGCTCTTTCCAAACAACGGCTCACCGAAGAACAAACCGAGGAGGTAAACACTATCTACAAAGGGTATAAGGACCAGCTAGAGTGGTACCTTGCCAAAAATATTGCCGACGATTTGGCCTCGTATCAGCTCGAGGCGACCTCGTTAAAAGAGCTTCAAAATGAGCTCGATTTTTCAAGCCCCGACTACCAAAAACAGAGGGCTCGTACCAGGGAGGCCAAGCTTTTAGCACAATCGGCCCCGTGGCTAAAACAAGTTGAGACCATACGCTCGAACCTCGAAAACGACCTAAACGGGCTAGCAAACACCACCCAAAATGGGGTGAAAAACAACGCAAATATTGACGAAAATAGCCCTAAAATAGCACCTAAAGATAAAAAAACTGTCAAAAAGCCAGTTGCTTCGGCGAAAAAGTGGTACGAATTTCCCTCTCAAAGTTACCGCCCTGTTCACCCCTTGCTTCCCAACTCAACCCTCGACGACCTGACAAAATGGGTACTTCTGGCTATTGGCTTCATGTTGATCCTTGGGCTCTTTACCCGGCTCGCCTCCCTTGCTGGAATCGCCTTTCTGGCCTCAATTATTTGGATTACATGGCAACCGGTCGAAGTCGGGATATCTCCAACACAATATCAAGAGATTGAACTCATTGCCCTCTTTCTTCTCCTGGCGACAGCTGCCGGTCGATATGGTGGCCTTGACTACCTGATTCATCACGGTTGTCGCTGCTGTTTTCGGCGTTGTTTTCGAAGGCCGGAAAAAGAGACATCGTAACCTTTTTTCTTCCCTCCTATCCTCTTCCTAAAGCTTACTCGAAGAACAAAAACGAGAAAGGAACCTCTCATGAACCTAACCCCCGAAGAACGTCAAATTGGCAAGGACAATTATCACAATGCCTTGAGCGTTTCACGAAGAGAATTCCTTGGCGGCCTCCTTGCGACCGGTGCCGTTTCAAGCCTCGGTTTTGGGGCGATCTATTTTGGCTACGAAAAAATTGGCGAGCCCCTCCGTGTCGGTGTTATTGGTACAGGAGATGAGGGGTGTGTCCTTATTGGGGCAATGAATCCTAACTTTATTCAGGTCAAAGCTATTTGTGATATTCGTCCACTGAATCTTCAACGTGCCTTCTACGGCGACCATGCCAGCGCCGGCGCATTGAAGGTCCGCCCTGGTCTCTGCTCGGTCTTTGGTTGGAACGATCGCAAAGCGGCCGAAAAGGAGGTCAAAGTCTACCAAGACTATAAAGAACTCGTCAAAGATCCAAACATCGACGCAGTTGTGATCGCCCTCCCCCTTCACCTTCATGCTGAAGCCACCGTTGCCGCCCTTAAGGCAGGTAAACATGTCTTGACTGAAAAACTTATGGCTCATAACGTCGCTCAGTGCAAGGTAATGTCTCGCCTCGCTCAAGAAAAAGGACTTCACCTGGCAACTGGCCACCAACGTCACTACAACGTTCTTTACGACAACGCTGTCAACCTTCTACAGTGGGGGCTCCTTGGTGAAATTCACCACATTCGGGCCCAGTGGCATCGTGGAAACCTCCCTGGCAAAGATAGCTGGAAACCACCACTACCTGGTGGTGAGATGTTCCGTGGCGTACACCGTGACCTTATTCATGAAAAGCTAAAAAACATCGTAAACTCTCAAAAGAAAAACGCCAAGAACCCTGCTAAAATGGCCGAACTCAAGGCACAAGAGGCCCAATGGCGCGCATGGCGAAATGATGCGAATGTCGACGCCGAAAAGTATGGATATCAAAAGATTCAACTCGCCGACGGATCGACCCGATCGGCCCTTGAAGAGCTCTGCCGTTGGCGATTGTGGGATAGGACCGGAGGCGGCCTCATGGCCGAACTCGGCAGTCATCAGCTTGATGCCGCTTCGATCTTTGTTAGTGCCCTCCGAAAAGACAAGAAAAAATCTCACCCCCTTACGGTCCACGCTGTCGGTGGCCGCCACCTTTTCCCCCTCGATCGAGACGCCGACGACCATGTCTATTGTATGTTCGAGTTCCCCGGTCCCGGGTACGATGCCAAATTTGATGTCGGTTATAAAGACCCTCATGTTGTCCTTCCCAACCCCAAAAGTGGGGTTCCAGCCTACGAACAAGATCCTAATAAAAAAATCGTCGTTAGTTACTCATCTATTAACGGAAATGGCTTTGGCGATTTTGGAGAAGTCGTTATGGGGACGAAAGGAACCTTGATATTAGAAAAAGAGAAAGAAGTTATGCTCTTTAAAGGTTCGAGTACCTCAACCCGTGTTGAAGTCAAAAATGATACGGGTGTCCCAACCATGAATACCCATGAAAGTGGTGGTGGCGGTGAACTTTCCAAATCTGTCCAAACAAACACCGAGGTAAGTCGTGGTTATACCGAAGAGATGGAACACCTCGCCTATTGCATTCGTAACCCCGACAAAGAAAACCAGCCAAGATGCCACCCTGAGGTCGCCCTTGCTGATGCGGTTATTGCACTAACAGCGAAAACGGCCCTCCACAATGGTAATACTCCGGGCAAGCATGGCTTTATCGCTTTCGAAGAAGATTGGTTTGACATCGACTCAGACGCAACCCCAGATGGTAGTTCGGTCGCCAACGAGACCAAACGCCTTGATACCTAATACTCTATAACCAGTCCCCATAGCCAGTCCTTATAGCCAGTCTCTCATTCACTGATTGGGGAGTTTACCGAACACTCTCCTTTGGCTTACTATTGTTAGAAATTTCAATTTCAGAAATTCACCGAAAAACTCAGCGACCCGTTTTCACAAACAGAGTTTAAAGTAGCCGGTTTTTTATTTAGCTCTGATAAATATCACTAAATCGACAACACAAAACCCCAAATAATAACAGGAGATCGTTTCTATGAAAAATTGGCCTATTGGCGTCTTTGCCAGTATCGATGCGGGACTAGGGGTTCAGCTAGATATCGTTCATGAACTTCAAATCCCAACGATCCATCTTCATGCTCCGTCGAAGGAGAACCGAACACCTGAAAAGGCAAAGCTGTTTCTTGAGAAACTCGCCTCGTATGGCATTACGATTAGTTGTGTTTTTGGTGGCTTTGAAGGCGAAAGTTATGCCGATATCCCAACCGTTGCCGAAACGGTCGGTCTCGTCCCCGAGACGACACGAGAGAAGCGGTCCCAGGAAATGAAGGAAATCGCCGACTTTGCTAAACTTCTTGGTTGCTCGGTCGTTGGCCTTCATGTCGGCTTTGTCCCTCACGACACGACCTCAGACGATTACGCCGACGTTCTTAGGGTTACTCAAGAGATATGCGATCACTGCCATGCAAATGGTCAATCGCTTCACCTTGAAACTGGACAAGAGACGGTCGAGGCATTGATTGAGTTTCTTCAAAAAGTCGATCGAAAAAATTTACATGTCAATTTTGATCCAGCCAATATGATCCTCTATGGAACGGGGGAACCACTGGAAGCACTCGAAAAATTAGGCACACATGTCCGTAGTATCCACTGCAAAGATGCGACATGGTCGAAGAATCCCGGTGTCGATTGGGGAGCTGAGGTTCCTCTAGGTGCTGGCGATGTCAATATCGAGGCCTACCTTCGCCTTCTCAAAAAAATCGGCTATACAGGCCCACTCACAATTGAACGAGAAATCCCCCAAGAGCCCAAACGACAAAAAGAGGAGATCGGTCAGGCAGTCGCCCTTTTACAAAGACTCAAAGAAACAATCTGCTAGCGCCTCAACGATTGGCAAACGAGCCACGCAAAAAAGAGAAAAGGGAGGACAAAAATTGCCGACCATGGCTGAAGGGCAACGACCAATAACGCCCCCAGCAATAACCGAAAATACCACGGCGGAACCGAGCGGAATTGTTGGCCAATTTTTTTTAAATCATCGTAGGCGGCAGCCCAGGCCAATAGAACAAGCGAAATCCGAAAGAGCCCTCCGCCAAGGTACCGATTGGTTACGGGAAAGGTTCCTCCCAGAAAACTCAACGAAAGGCAAAACAAGAAGATGCCTAGCCATAATATTTTTTGTTTCAACGCTCTTTCCTGTTTTACTGTTGCAATCACCCGTTGCATTGAACGATTTGCAAAAAAATATCTACCGAGGCTCTCTCAAAATATCGGCCGCTTACTTAATTTAGCACCGATCGTCCTTGCGTAAAGAGTGGAACCCATCGGCGTGGCCAGACTCCTTCGACTAGCGACACCTATCTAAAAAATGGACCAAGTCTTGGCAAGGTAAAGGCGAACAATGAAGGGGGGTTCTATCGGCTAAAATCGTCCTAGCGCATCGATCCACTGGGCGATTTCATCGAACTCTGCATCAGTTACCTTTTCATTTCCCCTCTTTTGCCGGGAGAATTCTTTTTCGGTAATGGGAAAAAACTGCTTGGCAAGTCCTGCAAGAACGCTCGCTGTCTCTTCGGTTTTTTTATGGGCACCATAATAGATAGCTAAACGTTCTATCGGATCATTTTGTAAAACTGCACGACTCATTGGTAACTCGGCCTCAATCGCTATAATACCACGACACCATGACCTTTGTGCAAAGCCAGTCATGTAGGCCATCGCCCCGGAGGCACCCTCACCATAAAGGAGGGTACGAGCTGGATCGATCGTATACCTTCCTAACTGACGCTGCACAATTTTTTGAATGACATCGCCTTCAGTCGGTCCCCATCCCCTATGGTCGGTTGGTTCGATGGCTAACAAAATCCAATTTCTCTCCTCGCAATATGGCCGCCATTTTTTCGAAAGAGCACGCCGTTTTTCTAATAATTTTTCAGGAGTAAGGGTCGCAGACTCGTGTCGATCGGCTGGCGAAAGAAGATGGACTATTAAACCATGAGAAACGGCCGGATGGTAATTTTTCGGAACGTAAAGAAAGGCCCCGTTCTTCTCATCGCCAAGCTTGGCCTCAAGAAAACCAGTTTCGATTTCTTTCTCGACTTCGGGTAGATCGGTCGCCTCGAACGACCAGGGTGGAATCTCTGTTTTGATCGTTGTCGGCAAGGAGGCCAACGTTACCTCTTTGACTGAACGTTCCCCTTTGGTGGCAACTTCGATCGTTACCTTCTCTCCAACTGAGTGTGTCGCCAGTATCGCAATGGCTTCATCCCAGGAGTTGACTGGCTCTTTGGCAATTGTATGGATTCGATCTTCGGCGGCCAGGCCAGCTTTCTCCGCAGGACTATCCGGGAACAAATAACGAATCTGAAGACCACTTTCACTTTGGTCTGTCGGCTCGTTCCCTGCTAAAACACCCAAAAAAGGGAAACGGTAAGGAAGTAGCTTCTCGGCCAATGTTACAGTAACCTGAGACTCTTTCCCCTCACGTAGATAGGTCAGCTCTAACGTCTCTCCACCATACAATTTTCCTAAAACATGATGGAATTGAGCCTGTCTTTCTATTGTAATTCCACCGGCTCGAATAATTTTATCTTTTGGCTTGAACCCCGCTTTGGCTGCTGGTGAATTGGGGATAACACTAGTAACCTCCGCTGTATCGACGTAGAGATTTTTCCCCTTGAGGTTTAGCCCTATTTTTCCAGGGTAAAGGTCTTCCCCTTTTTTCATCTTTTCTAGGTGAGGCAAAATATCGGTTACCGGTACAGCAAACCCAATACCTGAATCGTACCATTGAGCACCGGCGACACCTTCTACTGCACCGGCCGGCTGGGGGGAAAGAGGAACCAAAACACCTGTAACCCGTCCGTAAAGATCGATCAATGGACCGCCGTAATTGACAGGTGATATTTTTGCATCTGTCTGTATCGCTTTTCCATAAATACGCTCTTTGGCACTCAGAATACCGACCGAGAGGTTGGCTGTTTTGGGACTAAATGTTTTTCCCAAAGCAATAACCGTCTGACCGACCTGCAACTCATTCCGATCGACAAATTCAGGGACTAGCAGTGGTTCTTCAACCTCAACTTTGAGTAAAATCAACATACGTGCGTGGTCTCTGGCGACGATCTTGGCAACCTTCATCTGCCCATCGGGAAGAGTAACCGTAATCGAAGAAGGCATTTGAACGAAGCTAAAGAGACTCGATAACAAATAACCATCCGGTGAAACAACGATCCCGGTTGTCGGAGCAGTACCGACAACGACCTCTCCAACGGCCTCAAGGCCACCAAAGGCTTGAATCTGGACGATTGAAGGGGAGACCTTCTGTGTCGCTTTGACAATCGCCCCTTCTTGTAATTGTAAAAGTTTGTCGTCTTGTTGAGCCGCCAGTTCGGAAAGATTGACAAAGCTGGCAATAAAAAAAAGAATCGCAAACCAAAAAGACCGAATGCCGAACTCAAATCGTTCTTTGGCGAATCCTTTTTCTCTCGTTCCCTCTTTAAATATTCGTTTCATTAGCTAGTACGCCTATGGAATATAATTATTTAGCTTTTAGCTTTTGGGCTACTCTTGTCGTTTCTTGTTATCCGGGTGGTTATTCGATTTCTAAATCGAGAGTCATTAACTTTTCACCCCGCTGAACCAAAAGAGTTACGATATCTTCTTGATCGATAAATGAGAGCTCCTCGTCGAGGTCATCACACGAAGTAATCCGTCTTTTATTGACAAATAATATCAGGTCGTCTGCCATAAGCCCCCCCTCTTTTGCCGGCGATTTGTCAAGGACGTGATCAACAAATGGAGGTGTCTTCGACAAGATATTAGGTAAAGTGACAATGCCCAGGAATTGGGTCGACATCGCTTGTTTTGGCTTAATTGTTTCGGCCCTGGCAACACGTTCATTACCACTGAGAATATCGCCAACGACCCCCTCTAGTTCAGCGATTGGAATCGCGTAGTTAATCCATGTCCCCGTGAGATCATTTTTGAGCTCTTTCCCTAAAATTCCTAATAGATCACCACTGCCACTAACGAGTGCCCCTCCTGCTGCCCCTGGGTTATTGGACATCGCATCAAGAACCAAGACCTCACCATCGTAGTTAATTTTCCGACTTCCCTGGCGTACAGTTAACTTTGTTTTTGCACAGATATAGCCGTGCAACACGCTGCTTGCCTCGTTACCGACGGCAATCCCATAAAGATTACTAAAAGCCAAGACCTTCATACCGACCTCCGATTCAAGTGTTTGGGAAAGGTCAAAGAAAGGTAACTCGGTCACGTCGATTTTGAGGATAGCAATCTCGTATTGAGGATCCATTCCGACGAGTGTTGCCGGATACTTTTTGCCATCATCCAATACGGCTAAAACGATATCCGAATCGAGGACGTAACTCCAACTCGTCAAAATATGCCCTTCGTTCGAAATGAGAAAACCACTCTGATACGATTCGAGGCCACGAAATCCACCAGCTCCATAAATTTTGATAATTTTGGGTTGGATTTTTTGAACAACTTTTGTGAAAGAACCATCGGCAGGGTACCTTTGGTGAGCGATCCCACTATTTGAAAAGGTCGTGCATCCTAGCAACACTAAAAGAAGCCAAGTGAGGTTCATAATATTTGTCATGAGGTCTTTCATCGTATTTACTTTGTAATCTTGAGCTCTTTGAGCTGCATGTTAGAAAACTCGAAGTCACTCCAGATGACTCTCCAGTGGACGGGAACTTTCATACCTTCCTGAACCTGGTAATTGGTAAAGTAAATCTCACACGGATCGGTCATTTCATCGGGATATAACTCGAGTAAACTTAACAAACCAGTTTCAGAATCGAAGTAAAAACGACATTCAACAACATCGTGAACTGCCACAAAGACTTCTTGTTTGTTTTGCATGGTCGGAAGTGGCATAGCGCCTAAATAGTAGAGTTCACCAAACTTCTCAGGCCCCTCTTGAAGAAGGTGTTTCCAGAGGTGGGCAGCGACCAATAATCCACCAGATCCAAGAGGAACAAGTTGCTGGTCTAGGTCTTTGGAGAGGTCGAGGAGCTCGGGGCCGAGTGGAAAGAGACCACCGACCTGGTTTTCATTAAGGCCAAGCTCGACCGTTGAACTGTTTTGATCAGTAAATTTTAGCTGCCAATTTGCCTCTGTTTTTTTCCAATCAGTGACTTTAACGAACCGATCCCAGACTCTTTTTCGGTGTAACTCGTTAAAGTAGTAGTTAGCGTACCCTTTTTTTTGTTCATACTCCTTTGGGTTCGATACCACTTTATGGTTTTTGGGTAGTTTCTTTTGCCCCGGTGGTCGTTGAGCAGGGGCCCCCTTTTCAACGGCATTTAACAGTTCTGCAGGTCGATGCACCCCGGCGAGACGTACCTGAATCGTGTTAAGAACCCCTTCACGTCGAAAGGTAAGAGGAACCCGCCACCCCTTGGGATAAATCCCGAGCACATTCTTAAAATCGTTGGCATGATGAATAGGTCGGTCTGCAAAAAAGACGATCTCGTCGCCATAACGTAGACCTCGACGATAAGCATCTGAGGTCGATAAAATATTGTTAACAACGACCTGCCCATCGGCATCAGAGAAAACCTGGGCTCCCAAGGTTGCATGGTCGACGATACGACCACTTTTGAGATAATCCAAAAAGTTTTTAACCTGATTAATCGAGATAGCATAGCCAACACCGACGTTGACACGTCCCCTTTTTTCAAACGATCCCCGCCCATTGATTCCAATGAGCTCCCCTTTCATATTGTAAAGAGGACCTCCCGAGTTCCCCGGGTTGATCGAGGCATCGACTTGAATACAGTCGGTATATTCCAACAACGTGCCAGAAGGATATTGATACCGATGAACGCCAGAGACCAGACCATACGTTACGGTTGGTTGAAAATCGGTCGCAAGTAAAAAAGGATTTCCAACGGCAAAACACCATTGTCCTACCTCTACCTCATTACTATCGGCTAGTTTGGCAAAAGGGAGAGGTTCTTCTGAAAAGAGTTTTATTAGGGCGACATCACCAGTCGGATCAACCCCAACGATAACGGCGTCGTAAAGCTTCCCGTTTGGCATCGAACATTTCATATGAGTACCACAAGGTTGGGTGACATGAAAGTTCGTAATTGCGTAGCCATCTGCCGAAATAACGACCCCCGACCCACCACCATTCCCACCAGGACCAAAGATCGAGATCGCCGATTTTAGTGTTGACTGGACGATTCGAATCCGCTCTTGCTCGGCCTTGTAAACCAGTTTGTCGAGATCATCCTGTTTTGAGCGAGTCTGTGGGGTATTTTCCTGGCCAGAAAGGGCCAAAGGTGTCAAACAAATCGCAATAGTTAGAAGACGACATCCCCAAACTGCCCGCAAACGTAGTCTGCATTTCGTTGTTGAAGTTTTATCTGGCTTTAAAAATCTCATTTGATGACCCGAATATTTCCTAAAATCAAGTGATCTAAAACATCACGCCCTTTTCCGTAGTCGACAATGATCGTAAGACGCCGCTTCTTTTCAATATCTAAATTGATCTCAAAGGGTTCGTCTTTACCAGTGACAGCACGTTCAAAAAGGATCTCATCATCAGCCAGAAGAGTAAAATAAAGGTCGCCAGCTCCGTTGGTCGCTTCATCAATGCCGACCGTTGCTAGGAGTTTTCGATATTTACGCCCTACCCAATACTCGATCGTTGTTTTGCTCCGTAGAGCTAACCCTTTTTCATAAATTTGATTTCCAAGACGCAACTCTTCCCCGCCAAGGCTTTGGTCTTTACGATAGGTAAATAACCTAGCATAGTTTTCACTTCTTTTCCCAAAAGAGAAATATGGCTTCCATGTAAATGTTGTCGGCTCTAGATCGCTTAGAAAGGCGACTTTGTCGGCTGAAAAGTCGATCTGACTGAGTGAGTCCTTGGTCGTTTTTATGTCGACACCACACAAGAGAGTAAACAGATAGCTACCCTCACTGTAAGTCCAACTTCTAATCTTCCAACGTGACTTACCCTCACTTTCAATCGTTGCAACCGCTTTGTCGTAATTTTTTTGGGTCGTATGAACGTAACGTAACCCTTCGACTTTTTCACGATTAACGAGAGGGATTTCTTCCCCATCTAGAAGAAACTCGACCCCTTCTTCGGTGATTTTTCCTATTGAACCTTCTAAATAATCAAGAGCAATTGTCCCCTCTTGGATTAGCTCTCCTTCTTCATTAAATTTGGGTGGTGTATTCCTCCGAACAATTAACAAATCGCTGGAAACCTCCTCTTCATTGATAATCAGGTCCCACTGAGGTTGTAATTCTTTCTGTTCTTTTTTAAAGCGAACCGAATGAATATGCTTCGTTCGAATCTCAACCTTTTCTCCAGTAACGAGCTCGACTTTCGCGATACGGTCGTCGACTTGATATTTTCGACATTCAAGAAAAGAACCATCTGTCAATAAAACCCAAACCAGCGGAGAGGGAGGCGGCGCCGAAGAGCCGCTAAATGTCATCGATAGAAGATTGTCTAAATTAAGCTGTTTGAGCCCCTCCTCCGTTTGCACATAGATCTCTTTCTCGGTCACTTCGACCAAGGTCGCTTCGTACTCTTGACCACTAAGGAGTTTGATATTCACTTTGTCAGTACTTCCCCTCTGTAGGGCGCGTGAGGCAGCTAGGTCGCTACAAACCGAAAAAGTGTCACTACAACGTGAATTGGCTAAACCATCATTGGCACCATCTACCGAAGAGACAAAGAGGAACCCGACAAAAAAAACCGACCGAAAACAAATTCTGTAGGCGAGTGCGTTGGTTTCAACGAATAGAGACGGCATAGTGAAGGTCTTACTCAAAATAAAAAAAGGAAAACAAAAACGGCAGAAATTGGGTTACTTTATTTTATCCCGTGCTAAGCGACGAAAATATTCTTCAATCGCCCGGCGATAATGATTGGGATGCCCTCTACCAACCTGTTGCAACGCCTCTTGACGTTCTTTAGGCGGTAAATTTCCCCAGTCATTGAGATCACCCTGTTTCGACTTGTCGGCGTTTCCGGCACCCTTGCCACTGGCCCGTTTACTATCTTCAAGTGGGTTATTCGGATTATTGCCCGATCGATTTTGGGCTTGATTTCCTCCCTGCTGTCCTTGTTGCTGTTGTTGTTTTTTTTGCTCTTCTTCTAACTCTTTAATTTTTTTGTCGAGCTTCTTTAAAATATCCTCTTCTTTCTGCCGTACTTTGGTCCCTGCACGTCCAAGGTCAAGTCGCCTCTCGACATCTTGCATCATACGCGCTATTTCATCGAGAGAATCAGGCTCGAACGTTTTAAGGTCGGCCAACATAAGTTGGGACATCGTTTGGTATCGTTTTGGTAATGCATCTTCATTTTCTAATAATTTGTGGAGTGTCGCTTTACAGGGCTCGCCCTGCAACAAAGCATGCTCGACAATACCACGGTAAAAAAGAAGGACGGAAGGGGTCTCTACCCTTGCGAGAGTTAGATCCTTAAAGACTTCTTCTGCTTCATCGTAATAACGATTTTGGACCAGATACCGCCCATAAAAAAGTCGAAGATGATCTTCTTTGAAAGTGTTGTTTACTGGCTTCCCATCATCTTTATTCTCAACAGTTTTGCCTTGCCCTCCGAAGGGAAATTCGATTTTTTCACCGACCGGAGATTTATCTCCAAAGCAGTCTGAAATAAATGTTTTTGTTTTCTCATCCGCAAATGCAAACGTCTGGCCCAGCCGGTCAAGCAACTCAGACTCGGTCAGTCCTTCAGAATTGGCCCACAATGATTCAATTTTCAGGAGAGAAAGTTCCTCCAATTTCTGTTCTTTCGCCCAATTTTCAGCAAGAGTTTGAACCTTTTTGGGAGAGGCGATCTCCCATGTAGCCCTCTCTTTTAGTTCATCTTGAGCGTTTGCTACTGACAGCGGTTTCCCGACTCCCAAAACAAAAAGAGAGAAAATCGCCACACGAAAAATGGTAGCGAGATGATCGCCCCATTCTGTTAGAACTCGTTGTTTTGCTGAGAGTTTTACTTGGTTCCTCATTGATTTTTCCCCAAAACAATATCTCGAGTGACTTTGCGGATTTTTTCCTGACGCGTTCCCAGTTTTTGAATCGCCTCTTTTAGATCTTGTGACTTTGCCTGACCGACAAGGTCTTCTTTATCTTCGAGAAGATCGGCATATCGATCGGTTCGAGCCTTGATCCTCTTTTCCATCGCCCTGACCATCTTGAGTTCGGCCAATTGATCGACCAACGGCGGATTTTGTTTGCTGTCGCTTTGACTTGGTGGAGGTGTCTTCGATTTATCGTTTCTCTTTTTCTGATCTTTTTGGGCCTTTTGTAAGGCCGCTATTGATTCCTTAAGATAATCGATAATGTCGAGCTCAATCTGCTGTGTAATCGTTTGGACTTTAGCCTCGTTAAGTCGGTCACTCACCTGCTGCATATCATCTTTTATTTGCAAGAGTGTTTCAGGAAATGCCAAAGATGACCCTTCTTCATAAAGAAGGCTAAGTGTCTTTTCTGCCTCCAAAACGATCTTCCTCTCCTTGAGTCCTAGTTTTCTCGACTGGACCCGCAGCTCTGGTTCGAGCATCGTTTCCGCAAGAAGAGAGAGCCGTTCGGTCGACTCGTAGACTTCGATCTGCATTTGAAGCATTTTGGTAAAGCGTACTTCTAGCTGGGCCAATAGACGTTCGATCTCTTCTTCACGAAGTTGTCGCAAAATCTCTTCGAGCTCTGCAATTGCCTGATCAAGCTCGGCCTCGGCCTCCTCTTGATCTTCGGTCGCCTGGTCCTTTTTCGCCTCGTCAAGTTTTTTCTGAGCCTGCTTCATTTTTTCACGGGCTGCTTCTATACGTTTCTGGGCTGAATCATATTTACCTGGTGGCTTGCCACTTTTTTGACCTTGGCCATCCGATTGCTGACCCGGTTCCCCTTGTTGACGACTCTTACCTTCTCCTTTCTTACCCTCTCCTTTCTTGCCCTCTCCTTTCTTGCCCTCTCCTTCCTTGCCCTCTCCTTCCTTACCTTCTGGCGTTACGATTCCCTCTTCTGCCTCACCAATCTTATTGTTAAGGTCTTTTGTTCTCCCCGCGATATCGCCCTGTTTCTCAGCAAGATCCTCCGTGTTTCCTCCAGATTTGGTCTGAGCTTTTGCCGCTTTCTGCAACCTTCCAATCCTTTCAAGCTCTTTAATATATTCACGTACCCTAGCCTGCTCTTCTTTGAGTTTTCGATTTCCTGCTTCAGAACTCAATAACTCAAGCAACCGCTGAAGCTTTTTATGGGTCTCTTTTTGATTCGAGACTGCCCGCTTGTACTGCTTCGACTCGACAAGATGGACCAGCGCTGCCAGTTCCAGAGCAATTTTTTCTTCTTTTGATTGTGTGTAGACATCACGTAACAGACTCGCTCGCCCTGGATTCTCAAAGCGATCAAGGTCGGCCATACGCAAGATTTTTTTCTCTAAATCTCCAAACTTTTTCGTCACCGAAGCCTGCCGCTGGGTGAGGCTCCTTTGGGGGCCCTGATCCTTCTTGTCGTCCTTTCTTTCTGTGGCAGTCGTTGACGACTTTTTATCATCTTGGCTCTCCTGTCCATTCACAACAAGAGGGGCCAGCAGAAAAACTAAAATGGTCAGACCCATTGCCCACGATGCCAGTGGTCGACAGGGGTAAATGGATGAGGATTTCTCCCGACATATTTCGTTTGCCTTTTGGCTTCTCATCTCTGACCGGTTACCCACAATGACAAGGGAGCGATTTTTGTTCTGATTATTTTTCATAATAAAGACCTGGTTTTCCATGAATATGTGAGAATTTTCACACTCTTAGTCGGCCCTAAAACCAAAAAAGATAAATGAAAGCCCATTGATTGCTTGGCCTCGTGTAACTTAGTCATTAATAATACCTTTGAGGACCTCTAGCTTTCGTTGTTTTTCCGTTTCATCGATAAGTTTCTGCTGCTCTTCCAAAAGAAATCGTATCTCTTCTAGCAATTCATTGAAATCTTCAGCTTCAAGAATATGTTGAAGTATTTCTTCCATCGACTCGATCACTTCTGAAGCTTTACGAATTGAAGAGCGTTCTATCTCTGTTTGATAGAGGTCGTCCTTCCAAAGTTCCAATTGGGCATCGACTAAACTCTCTCGAATTTCCATTGGTAGTTTTCCAAGTGGCAAAATGATCTTTTCCTGAAGACGTTCAACCCGCTCTTTGGCATCGACTCGATTATTAACGATCTCTTTTCGAATCGTCCCAAAACTATTAGCAACCCCCTCAATTTCACTCGCCGACTTTTTACACTGTGAAATCGCCTGCAATAAAGTAATGCGCCTAACCTCTTCGTCTGAGAGTCTTTTTCGATCTGTTTCCGAATGAGCTTTGCCGATATTTTTTTCAACGTCCCCCGGTTCATGCCCAGCCCCCCGGCCGACACTTCCTTTAAACTGAAGCTCCAGAAGGGCGTCTCGCATATCGAGCATTTCACCATAGATCTGCTCATAGCGTCGGCGTAGTTCGATTTCACGCCGTTCGAGCAACGAAAGCAGCTCGTCTTCGGTGACGACATCGAAGGTGTAACTTTCCCCCTCGCCAAGATTGGCCCCTCCTTCAAGATCGTACTTGTCTTCGGCTTTAACGACAAGCTCGACACGACTTCCCGGCTTGAGCAAGATCGGCCAAATTGGATCGCCCCGCTGTTGCTGAAAATCGAAAGCCTCTTCTACTTCTTCACCATAAGGATTGACCTCAAGGACCTGCTCTTCTCCTTTAGTTACAAACGATTTTAAGAAAACATCTCGAGAAAATTTATCGTAACCAGTCGCATAAACTTCTAGCCAGGCTTTATTCGTAAAGTTGTCATCTTTGATTGTACCACGCAATGGGATAACGACATTTTGTGTGATTGCTGTCCCTATCCCGTTTGGCCGTATATTGATTTTGGGTATTTCGTCTGCAATCGTACCGATATGAATTCGTTGGGCTCGCTCACTCCGGACACCATCTTGATCAGTTAAAGTGATTTGCAGCGCTAAATCTTTTTGAAGTGTAGAATCGCTCTGCAATTGTCCCAAATTCACCTCAAAAAGGGTCGCCCCCTCTGTCATAGACTCTTGGGTAATCGTATGCCTTTTGCCTTCGGCTCGATTCAGTATTTCTACCGAAGCCAAAGGTTTGTTCGAACGAAAGAGAAAATGAAGCCTAGATCCACGTTGAACCCTCGTGCCACCTGTATAAAGAACTTCGTGACTGGCATAACGCTCAAGCTTCGGATCAATAAGGTAGGCCGGCAGCTCGTACCGAATCGTTGTCGAGGCAATCACAGGACTGTCAACAACCTCAATTTTAAAATTTCGAAGACGGTGGTCATACCCCAACACCTCAAAATGGACTGTCGAAAGCATTGAAAGGAATGGCTTTCCACTGTAGGTAAACGCTTGATACTTTACCTCTTTACCATCCTCTTTACGGCTGACAACTCCACCGACCCGCTTCATATTTACCCAACCCGATTCACCCTCTTGAGTTTTGTAATACAATTTGCAAACTTCGGGTATTGTCGGTGCAGTTGCATCTGCCCGAACATGGATTTTCAGACTCGCCCCCTTGGCAACCTTAAGCCCCTTTTCTTTAAAAGACAAAATCGGTACAACAACCTGATCATCAACTGATAAATTTTCAGGTTGTGAACCTTCGCTAGAGGGTTGCTCTTCTCCTACCATATCCAACGAAGAGCTTTCAGAGCCTAACAATTCGACCCCCAATACCTCGATTTGGGCACTTCGTGGCCACTTTTGGTCGCTAAGGAGATAAAGGCGTTCAACCCAAAGCGCAAATGCCTCCTGATTTACCAAGCCAAAAAGAGCCAGTGAAACGACCAACAGACCAGACCATATCCCCTTTTGAATTAAAGGGCGACGATTAAAGACCCCTTTCAGATCGACCTGCTGAACCTCAGATTCGGCCAACTGGCCTGCATCAGTGAGCAGACTCTGCTCTAGGCTACTTACGTTTGTTCTGCTTTTTCCGTCGACCGAAGTGATAAGACTCTCACGGTTTTTTTGAAACTGCCGTTCCAACAGGAGGGCCAACGTTTTTTCCGAAAAGTGGACAAAAACCCGTCGCAAAATCCATCGATAAACAATATATGCCAAGACGGTCAGAATGCCAAATAATAAAACACCCCGGGCGCTACCAGGCAGCTCGTCATTACCTACAAAGTAGAGTCCGTAATCGACAAAGAACCCGATCCAAAAAGTTGCCACCAGCCATATTACCGCAAACCCCAATCCCTCAAGGAGGACATAGGTCCTGATTTTGGTCCTTAGTTTCGCAAAAACTTTGGCAACGACTGGCGACATAAGGTTTTCTTTTTCTCTATCAATAGTTTAAGCAAGTTTATTAAGCCGGCGCAATGTCCACTCTAAACAAAGAGCCATACATATAACGGTCAACAAGGTGAGCATCAACTTGCGATCAAAGAGCTTATCCCAGATACCGGGCAAGTAGGTTTCATGGTCTTGTGGTTTTAAGGCAAATAGAAGAGGTGGCAAAACAACAGGATCATCGACTTGCCTTGCGGTTCTATTTGCATCTCCCTCGTCCAGTTTTTCCCGAGCTGAGGACACCTTATGATTTGTTTGTGTTACCTCCATGGTCGAGTTTTGGCTATCGGCCGTCTCTGGTCGACCTTTGGGGGCAGAGCTGTCATTTACGCCATTTTGGCCAGACATATCGAGTGGAGTATCCGTAGGAGCTTCCAAAGAGAAGGCTTGTTTGAGAGTCTGGTAATTGAACCCTTTGGTTTTATCGGCCAATTCCCTTAATAATACGTCATTCCGTTGTGGTTGTTCAACCTCAATTTCAGGAAGCCGTACCCGAACGGCACGACTTAAAAACTCATTTTCAGGACTTTCTGGTATTAAAACCTGAAATTCGTAATCCCCTTCTTGAAGCATTGGCACAGAGGCCGAATAAAAACCTTCTCTGGCCGCTCCCTTTTCTTTCTTCAACGTTACCTCTCGACGCTCTCCATTTGGCTCAAGAACGATCGCTGACACCTCCTCACCTTCCCATGGTGAATGTTGTGCGTTGGTCAACTGGGCTCTCAATAAAATTGACTCGCCCAAGAAACATCGTTCTTTATCGACCAATAATAAACCACGGGTCGAATCTCGTAAGAGACGCCCCTCTGAGGCCCAGCGGATTAACTTTGTGTAATACTTTTCAAAATAACTATCGTCAAGAGTTCGAATGCGCCACATTTCACCACTTGCCTGAAAAAAGACCCGGCCCGAACCATAATAATGGGAAGCGAGATAGATCGGAAATTTCCCCCGCCCCATGGACGTCTCTGGATCGGAGAAATAGGCCAGAACCTGCGCACCAGGCTTCGGCTCCTTAACGGCATAATAACCAAACACCCCTTCGAATTGTTCCCATATCTCTTTTGCCCGAGTACTCTCTTCATGAAGCCAAAGGTATTCGGCATTCTCACCAATTCGTGTAAATTGTAGAGGCCAGGCCGATTCAGCCTTGAAGCGACCAAGATTGAGCATTGCCGAACCCGAACGATAAAAAACGACGGGATATAAAACTTGAAGCATGCGCGACTTTGGTTTACCGGTCGACATACCAGACCACAAAGGTGTATTGACAGGACCAGCAATTGTTATAAGTCCTCCCGCTTTTTCAGCGATCCATCGATCAAGAAGCCGTATTTGAGCTTCAGACAGAGCCAACCAGTCGGGGTCAAAGGCAACGATACAATCGTACTGAAAAAGTTCGTCTTCGGTCGCTGGGAAGGTCTCTAAGACTTTGTTCGCCTCTTGAGAGGCACCGATCGTTGCTGATTGTAACAGGACATCGCTGACCACTGCTGGATCACGAAAAAGTTGGTTTCGCAAAAATCGAAACTCTCGCATTGGTCCACCGGCCAATAAAAGAACTTTTGTCTTTCGGTCGACGACCGAAACGATGACCTCTTTGGTATTGTCATCGAAGTTTGTATCTTCTTTCAACTTTTGCACAACGAGCTGATATTGCCGCTTACCAGTCTGTTTGGGTGTCACTTCAAAACGGGTCTGTAGGATTTGGCTATCTTGGTCAAGAACAACCGTCTTCGTCTGTTCCGCGACAAGACTCCCAAGTTCCCCTTTTTCACCGATTGTTTGCGAAGCCAACGAAAGTTTCACCGACTTCCCCGAAAGGCCGTGTGCCTGCAAATAAGCTGTTACTAAAAACTTGTCATCAGGAAAGACTCGCTGAGGCGCTTCAACATCGAGAATTTTCAAGTTGATCGGTTGCAGGGCCGATCCCATACCAATCGTATGAATCGGTACGTTCATTTCTTGAGCAATCTGGATTGCATTCCGTTGTGGAACCCCCGCGTTCAGACGACCATCCGAAATCACGACCACACCAGCTACTGGCTCTCCCCGCTCTTTGTTGAGCAAAAAATGTAAGGCCTCACCGAGGCGAGTCTCACGACCATCAGCGAGGAGTTCCTCTTCCCATAAAATGGATTCTGTCGGATCATCTATTTGATCCCTTTCATTTTCATTAAGATCGATCTCTTTTGACGCTTCTATCGCCTCGATATCTAACTCGGCAGCTCCAAGAGCAACCTCTAATGAGATGTCCGAGTTCCGCAAAAAGCCGACCCCCAATACGATCCCTATAAGGATCAACAGAAGAATCCCTGCAAGAAAGCCCCAGGCGTTTTGCTCTTCTAAATCACCGACAAGCCGCTTTCGCTCGGAAAAATAGAAATAACCGAAAGCACCTGCCATCGCCACTGTTAGAAAAAAAGCAACACCCAAAAAAGTTTGTAACTCGGTCTTGCGTGCGTAGTAATAGTTTCTTCGTTGTGTGTCGATATCTTGACTACTAGAGCCGGTCTTGAGTCGGTACTCAAGAAGACGAGGCTGATCTTCTTGATCAAAGCGGTAAATGCCTACATCGTGTTTATTTTGTAACTCATTAAAAAACTCTTCTTTCTCAAAAGATTCGATAACTTGTTGTATTCGCGAAGGTTGGTCACGTAGATCTGGGTCGTGGGTATCTGTTAACCCCATGCTTTGGCTCGTATCGACGAGCATGAGGACCTTCGAATTTCGGACCAATTTGTGTTCCGTCTTTTTTTCGATATTTAAAAAGAAAACCAGTAGTCCCAAAAGAGCAGTCGCTCGCAGCAAAATGAGCCCAATCGAAAGGTAACGTGGTAATTCGACCGAATCCTTTTTATACCAATGGTAGACATAAAATCCCAAGCCACCAAGAACACTGACGAACAATAACCACTGCCACCATAACGCCAGGGGAAGAAGAGGATTCAATTCATAATAAGTCCGCGAACCACCACTTGCCAGTAGGGGGGCTGGCATCAACAAAGTAAGGGCTATTGCCGACAATCGAGATATTTTAGAAAACACTTCAGGTACCCCTCCTCATCGACTTAGGATGATAGCTTAACAAGTAAGCTACAAATTGTTCTCCACAAAACAAGAGTACCAGAAGATACAAAATATACTCGCTCCACTTAGAATTTCGCGTTTTCTGAACATTGCCAACCAGGTAACTATCCCACCGATGGGCCGAAAGGGAGACTTCGCTATAGCGTTGACTAAGGGTCTCTACGGTGTGGGCCGCCAGATCGCCCTCTTTCGGATCAACATTTAGAACAAATCGCTTTTCAGCCGTTTTTCCCTCTTCATCAAGGGTCCACACCTCGTAAACCCCGGGGAGAGATACCTCAAGCTCATGGCTTGCAGCCAAATTCTCCTGACCTAATTTTATGACCGATTCATCTGCACGGGTCGCCGCTGCAAGGCGATCTGTTTTATCCAACACGGTCCGGTGACCTTGAGTCCCTGGAAGGGTAAAGGTCAGGCTCTGAAATTTCGGGTTGGTTGCAATATCAAAAGAGTGACCGACCTGACGTGGGATATAAAGGTAACCTCCACTTCCCAAATACGATTGCATGTTCAATGTAAAAATGACAATCCCTGGACTACTTGCAAAGCTATTCCAATCGGGGGCGTAGGTCGAAAGAAAGAAGATAACTTTTCCTTTCCCTATACCCTTTTCAGCAACGAGTGGTGCCTGTGATCGCAAATGAGCCAATACTACCCCCGGTTTTTCAACGTCACTGGCCTCCAGTAGCTCTTGATCAATTTTGAAAAACCGATCAATCAAAACTGAGCGCAAAAAGAGATTCCCCTCACCACTGAGCCCCTCAAAGATCGGATGTTCCTGCGCTTGAAAATCAAACGCCTCACTGGCAACACGCTCAGGCAGGCGGTCAATTCGCAACAATGGTAGGGGGAGAAGGCCCTCTCCCTTTCGATACCAAGCTTCGTTATAATTTTCAACTTCTATAGAAGGACCCGCAAAAATACCGACCCCTCCACCTCGTCGAACAAAGGTCTCTAGCTTGGCAACCGACGAAGGTTCAAGCCGGTTCACATCTAAAAGATAAATCGTCGTGTAATCTTCTAGCTGCTGCGGAGTTACCTCTCGCAAAAAAGCAGCTTCACGTACATCCGGAACGATGCCGTTGTTAATCTGCCGTTGTTGGCCACCTGTTGCCCCCAGCAATCGGTCAGGATCAAAGACTGCCCCCAAATGATAAGCGTCTCGCCGCAATGGGTTACCATTGATCAACAAAACTTTCTCATGGTCTGGTAACGCAACGACACACATTCGCGAATTATCGGCCAGCAAAGGATCATCGGGTAAGATCCCACGAACAATATGTTGTCCCCGTTTTGGGAAATAGACCTGAACAGTCGCCGAGACACTTTTCCCCGGTTCGATCTCTTCAATAAGAATATCTTCTGAAGTTGTATCGGCCTCCCATACAGTCCCTTCTTGTTGTGACTGAAGGTAGATCTCTTTTTCGTCGGAATCGTAAAAGATTGATTGCAAATTGACTTTGACATTTTTGGCCGTTTGGTCACCATAATTCGTTACTTCAACGATCATCGGCAAGGAGACCCCCGCAGCACGTGTACGGGCAGTAGGGCGCAAATCAGTGATCGCAAGGTTAGGACCAGCCTCTTTAATACATTGGACAAGGTTGACCTCTGCTTTCTCGGCAGCTATTTTGTCGAGCCACTCTCCGACTTCATCTCCTTCTTGCCACTGATGATTTCGAAAATCTGAAAGAAGATGGATAACAGCTTGTTCAGAAGGTCGGTTCAAAATAAGTTGATAAGTAACCTCAAGAGCCTCTTCAGGCTCTGCGGCAAAAAAAGAAAGCTGGATACCAGTCAGTTTTTCTTCGAGTCGCTCTTGACTAGAGGAGTCGAGCTCATAGCCATAGAACTCGGCGAATTGAGATACCTTTTGATCGAGTTCTTCAGATGCCCTCTCCTGGGTCACCTCCTCGGGACCAACTTCGACCGTTGATGATAACATTCGCTGAGCGTGCGAAAAACGTAACAAAGTGATTTTTTGCTTTGTTCCAAGGTCACTTGCTGACTTCACAATCTTTCGAATGACCTCAAGCGATTGATCAAAAGCTTGTACCGCTCCGACTCGCTCACCCATTGAGTAACTATCATCAAGCAATATATAGTGATGCATTGTCGCGTTTTGAAAAAAACTAAGCCGGCTCCCCGCGATCGGCTTAGCAACCATTGCCACGACCAAGGCAATCATCGCCATACGCATCATTAAAAGGAGTAACTGCTTGAGCCAAACCCAACGACGACTCTTACGGTAACTTTTGAGCAAAAACTCCATCGCCGCCCAACGTACACGACGCTGGCGTATCAGGTTGATCAAGTGAATGATCACTGGAGCGGATACTGCCAAAAATCCCCAGGTCAATGGTGAATGTAAAAAATTCATAGGTTATGCAAATTATCTTTTATTTCCGGCTATCTCTTCTACCCAACATTAAACGCCAAATACATTGGCCAAAATCTACAGGAAAATCTTCTCCTCCGTTTAATCTACCATTAATTACGATGATGCATTCCAAGTCGATTTGTAAAGAACTTTGCCAAGGCAGCATCAAGTGGATCTGAGGTTTTTATCAACATATAATCACATGCGTTTTGAGCACATTGGTGACGTAAATCTTCTAGGAAATCATAAAGCGCCTCAAGGTACCCCTCTCGCAACGCTCGGGGATTACAATTCAATGCCATCTCCATTTCAAGGCCCTCAAAACGGATGGGTCCGTTAAAAGAGAACTCAAGTTCTTCGTCGTCGAGAATGTGGAACAACATAACGTCATGGCCACGTTGTCTTAGTAACCGAATTCCCTTTACAAGACTTTCAACATCGGCAAAACAATCCGAAACAATTATGACAACTCCACGCCGTGGGTAAGTCTCGGCGACCTCTTGTAAAACGGCACTCATTTCCGTTTTATCAGCAGGAAGGTTTACATTCAAAGCCTCTATAAGAGGAAAGATATGGTTTTGACGATTGCTAACAGGCACTTTACTCCGTACTTTCTCGTCAAAAGTCACACAGCCGACTGCATCTTGTTGTCTGAGAATCAAATAGGCCAAACTCGAAGCGACCGTGCAGGCATACTCATACTTATTGAGAGCCCCACTCCCATACTGCATACTTTCAGAGACATCGACGACCATAAGACAACGAAAATTCGTGTCTTCTTCGTACTGCTTGATATAAAGGCGGTCCTGTTTGGCCCAGACCTTCCAGTCAACATGGCGTAGATCATCCCCTGGTACATATTCCCGATGTTGAGCAAACTCGACCGACTGACCAAAGTAGGGACTTCGGTGCAGGCCAGAGAGAAAACCCTCGACAATATGTTTAGCACGGATATCGAGTCGGGCAATTCGTTGGATTGCCTCAGGATGTAAAAATCTCTTTGAATCGGGCATCACGGGTTAGCTCATTTTCATTGGTAGGTGTCGTAGATACCAAACGTTCAATCACGTCGTCACTCGTAATTCCGTCACTTTCTGCTGCAAAGTTGACTGTCAATCGGTGTCGTAAAACTGGCTTCGCCAGTTTTTGGATATCTTCGACAGTAACATGAGTTCGCCCTTGCATGAGTGCTCTGGCTTTTCCACCGATAATTAAATATTGAACAGCGCGTGGCCCTGCTCCCCAAGCGACTTCGTCACTTACATACTCGGGTATCCCTGAACGACCGGCACGAGTTTGTCGAACGAGCAGAAGGGCATAACGAAGGACGTGGTCACTCACCGGAACTTGTCGAACGTAATTTTGAAGTTCGAGTATCTCGTTACCAGAAAGGGCCGGTTGAATGGAATCGGTTTGAACAGCTGTCGTCCTCTTGGCAATTTCGTACTCATCGTCGTAGCTAGGATAGTCTACTAAAATTTTAAACATAAACCGATCCTGTTGTGCCTCGGGCAACGTATAGGTCCCCTCTTGTTCAATCGGATTTTGAGTTGCCAACACAAAGAATGGATCGGAGAGTTGGTGCCTCGTGCGGCCAATGGTAACCTGTCGCTCTTGCATCGCTTCAAGGAGAGAGGCCTGGGTCTTTGGTGGTGTCCGGTTAATTTCATCGGCCAAAATAATATTCGCAAAAATTGGGCCTTCAAGAAAACGGCGTTCCCTGGCACCTGTTGTTTTATTCTCTTCGATAATTTCAGTACCGGTAATGTCGGCAGGCATTAAGTCGGGGGTAAACTGAATTCGGTTAAACGAAAGGCTTAAGCTCCGAGCCAGGGTACTAATCATTAACGTCTTTGCAAGGCCAGGGACTCCCTCAAGAAGACAATGCCCTCGACTAAAGATCGCTAACAAGACTTGGTCAATGACCTCCTCCTGTCCAACGATTACTTGAGAAAGTTGTTCATAAACTCTCTCTCGGGCATTTTTCAGTTTCTCAGCAGCATCGGTACCGAGGGTATTCTGAGGTAAATTTTGATTGTCACTCACACGTTTGTCCTCATATTTACAATATTAAAGCCCGATGTTTTATACTGGGCTGTAAAACAATTTTTACCGAACGTAACAAATAAATTTTTCAATGAAAAAGAGAGAGGCTCCTTAAAGAGACTTTTCCTCCAAGGGATGTAATCTCAAAGAATATCTCCTTGTTTACTCACTTGATAACTTGACCGATGCCACCGGGTAAAATACGCCCACTCCCGGGAAGCGTGATTTGACCACGTGGCGTGCCAATTGGTTCTTGCGAGTGATTCTCTAACTCCTTTTTCCTGACATTTTCGAGAAAGGCGTTCTCTGACTGCTCTTTTAAAGTGCGCCGCTGAAGAGGATACGTCGCCTCGTCACCAGTTTGGGCAGGGACCGTTGGAGACACTGCCTTGGACGTGAGCTCTAACTGAATATGTTCCCCGTGAAATCGTATTTCTACAAGATTTTTTTCTCGACTGGTCCGGACATGAGCCTGTTTGGACATTTGGCTAATATCGTCACGGTCGAGAACAACCCCACCTGTTCTACGATCCAAGACCAACACAGAGGTCGTTTGCAAGTTGACCCCTGACCGTAGTCGGGGCTGGTACACACGACAAAAAACGAGTACGGGTGAATCTTTAGGATGGTTTATAGGAAAACCATATTCTTGAATTTCGGCCTCAGACTGCCAGGCCGCCGCCCCTGTTTTTCGATCAAAACAATGTAATTTACCGTAAACAACAGGCCATAAGTCGGCGCTGACCTCTTTGGCCCGGTATTTAGGCTCTCGACGAACCCGATCTCCTGTGTCTGGTAGTAAATAGTAATGATCTTCGCTCTCCAACGAATAAAGGGTAATTACCCTTCTTAATGGCTCAATCCTTTTGGTTATTTTTGTATTGCCTGTATCGATATCCAAAATCTGAATTCTTCCTGCCTCGTCATCAAGGTGAGGATAGTCGAGCCTTTCCTGATCGGTAAGGTGAATCTTTGAAGGATCGATAATTGCAAGATCTTGATTATTTAAAATTGCCCCTCTCGTCCACCGGCTGAGTTGCCTTTCCCAAATAATCTTTTCTTCCCACGGATCATACAGAGCCAGGTTTTCACCTTGCCATTGCAGAATTTTATTCTCAACGGTCAATACCCTTTGCCGCTCAGTAGCGACTGTCCGTTGCCCCAAAAAGGTTCCATCAAGAATACGATAGACATATCCTTTTGAATTTCTGTCTGCGACCATAAAAATTTTATTGTCGTCACTGAAATAATCTTGAGCAGGGGCCATACCACCCCGCTCCCAGATATACGAGCCTGTGATAGGGTCAATGCAATAGACTGTTTTCTCTTGCTGGTAGCAAAGCCCAGCTGGACGAATATCGCTGAATAGGCCAATTCGACTACCATCTTGTAGAAGATAACGTGTTTTTCCCCAGTTCGATGACCAGGTTCCGACCATCGCATATCGACCGGCTACTTGTGAATCTCTAAGACCAACGGCTGAGACTCGCCAAAGAGGAGAAACTCGTAAGCTACTTGCCTGAGGGGCAAAAAGATCATAAGCCACGATTTCCCGCCCAAACGAGACGACCAACAGGTGGCCGTACAGTCTGGCCTTCATTCCACCACCGGCTCCTCCAGTCCGCAACAATGCCCCCAGAGAATCGGCCACGACCATTTGTCGCAGATCGTGTCCATTTTCGTCTCGGACGATAAGCAGGCTTTTCTGCCGATCCCAGAAAAGTGATAACCTACCCGCCAAAGGGCCCTCCTCCTGCAAGAGAGTGACGTCCCATAAAGAATTGTTTGCGGCATCAATGGGTAGTGGCTCCTCCCCTATCGAAAATCGATATTTACCAAAGGGCCATCGAGCCCCTTCCTGTTGACTCTGGCTTGTTTCGATAGAAATTCCGTTCTGCTCAAGTCGAAGCGAATTCGCTAATTCCCGACCTGTTTTTCCCGACGACAAAGTAACGGGGCCCCAATTTTTCTCTAAACGTGCTAACTCTTCTCTCGCCAGGTTTCCGTACCCCGTGATGGCAAAAAGACGTACTAATTCCCCTGTCGCCATAGCAGCGATTTCAGGACGTGAAGATTCCTGCAACCTTAGCAGCAAAAACTCGGCACGAAGGTAATGTCCCCCATCAAGGTAATGCCTAGCGAGTAAAAGCTTAACTTCTTCGCCGATCGGTTGCTCAGAAAAGTAAAGAACGTAGTTCTGAATCGACTCAATATCAGAATGATCAATCGCCTCCTGAAGTCTTTGTTCTATCATTTGATGAATTTTTTTCATCTCTGGACCACTCGTCATTTTCACAAGATCACTGACCTGTGTTTGCAACCACCGTTCGTAATGGATTTTATGTCCCGATTCTATTTGAAGGACTTCTTTGGATCCTTCACTCGTATTACTAATCCGATGAGCAATTCGATAGTCGATCAGGCTTAACAATTCTTGTAAAGCAAGAGCATACGCCCCGGACTCTTTCCAACCTTCTGCACGTAGCCGATAAAGAGCAAGCTTTTGATCGGGTAATATAAAGAGGTCGTCATAGGTCTCGGTCATTCCGACGTACTTCGAAAAATCTGCCTCAATCGCAGACAAAATTGTATTCCCAAGCAGATACCGTGTTCTGTAATTCTCAGGATTGAGCTGATATGCTTTCAGAACATACTCGACAGCCTGATCGACCTTCCCGTCTAGCAGAGCCAGTTCACTACCACGTGAGAGTGCCCAAACATCATTGGGATCATTGTCCAGGGCGATTTTGACTTTTTCCCGAAGTGGTGCAGCTTGGTAATAGCTGATCATCTCCTTGGGTCCAAGAGAGAAAATTTCGTCGTTATAGCTGATTAAATTCCCCAACCCCTCTTTGAGTTTGCTCGACTGGACGACCTCTTTTTTGTCGAGATCAATTTTTAACAACTCGCCGTTACGTGTCGGTAAAAAATAGTGGCTACCAGTATGGAATCCACGTCCACTAACCGGAGCAGCAAAACTCTGCTTCATTACTTCTCGGGTAATTTCTCCCGTTTTCAGGTTTAAAAACGAGAGCCCGTCATTATTCACAAAAACAGCATCCCCTTTATAAAAGCAGGCGAAATAGATCATCTCTCGTCGATCTACAGGCTCCCAAAGCTCTTTTCCTGAAAGGATGTCGAGCCCATAAATTTTATTCGAACTCGCCTCTGTTATAACTGCCCTCCCTTGATGCAAAAAGACCGAGGCATCGCTCCATGTCCGCCCCGGCAACATCCCTTCCAACTCTCTTTGGCCATAGAATCTCTGCATATTTGAAAATTTATTACTGTGACGATAGCCCCATAACAAAGATCGAGTCGAAAGGTCGACACCGACGATCGCCCCTGCTCCTGTTGGGCAAACAAGAAGACCTTCACTATAAGCAGGTGAAGCGCCGACCAGACGTCGGTCGGGATCTTGATTAATTGTCAATTGCTCGATATGGGCTAATTGCTGGGTCCAGACAACCCGCCCCGTCTCGGCATTTAGAACGACGAGTCGAATTTCTCCTTGCACCTCTGCTAAGATATAGAGTTTTCCCATTAAGGCGAGTGGCGCCCCGAGAAAGAAAGTATTGGCCAACTTCGGCTCGTCCTCACCAGACACACCCCCGACGACCCATTTTAATTTTCCTTCAGCTTCAACGTCGAGGGCGACGAGCTGGTTCGACATTTGGCCACCACTACCGAAATCCTCCATCCCCCATCCAAAGGCCATTGCCTGCAGTAAATTAGGATCAACGCCCCGTTCGTTAATTATCCCTAGATCATGGAGGAGAAAAACCGATTTTCCATCACTACTTATTTGACCATAGGGACTGTCTTCCCATAAACGTTGGCGTAGGCGTATATGTTTAACAACTTTCGCTGGCTGACCAGCACGATATCTCAGATTAATGTTAACAATCTGCGGCTCCTTCTTTTTTGTATCAAGCCAGGGAAATATCCATTTACGAGTTCCATCGGTGCGGTCGATCGCTAGCAGCCGCTCGGGCGCCCTTAAAAGGATGGTATCTTTGACGACAATAGGATGAGAAGTCATCACCAAAGGTATATCATCCCATTCACTGAGCATCTCTTCAACAGCCGCCTCTTCTTCAGGTGATTCGGTTAGCCTAACCGACCACTGAAAGGTAGGAATCGGCATATCTCCATTCATTTGAGCGGTATGCGTTGGATCCCCCCTGAACATTAACCATTGTCGTGATAATCGACTTTCAGTAAGCAAAGGTTGCCCACTAAGGTTTTTCAGCCACAGTAGAGCCTGTTGATCGTTTGTAAAAATCGGAATCGTCTCTTCACCAAGGTCGACGCGAAGATTCGGTTTTCTTTCCTTAAGAGCTAACAAGATCGAGGTCGCCTGATCCTCTCTTCCTGACTCAAGCCAAGAAATCGCCAGGAGGAGAGAGAGCTCTGGCTCAAAAGCCTCAGGCGTTTGGTTATCCTGATAGAGACGATCAAAAAGGATTGCTGCCGCCAATGGATTCCCTTGTTCCATATAGTGGCGCCCTAAAATCATGGAGGCTTCTTGTCCAGCATGGGTGTATGCGTATTGTCGAATGAGATCCATTAACTGTGAAATGCTTTGGTCGTCGACCCCTCTCTCTAGCAATCGTTTCGCAGTGACACCAAACTGAAGCTCATACGCCTCCCGCCCTTCGGGTGAAAGGGTGCGTAAAATAGCATTCGCCTCTCCGCGCACACTCTTGAGGGTTTTTTGTTGGCCACCCTCCAGAATAAAGTAATCTTCGCCCTCTTGCCCTCCCAAGAGTTGGCCTAACTCAGAAGCCGCATCGTTGTACCTTTCTTCTGCAACTGCCCTCTTTGCCCGATTGATCGATTGGACATACTCACGTGGAGCCGGCAAAAAGGTTGCCTGTGGACTCGTCGTTTCGTCATTTTGGGCCATCGCCGACGACAAACAAAAAGCAGATATAAAGAGAGTCCCCAATAGAGGAACGAGCTTTGAAAACTTGACCGTCCCTTTCAGAGACCTAACCCATCCAACAGGTAGGAAAAGGGGGATGTCCCAGAATTTTACAGCGGTTAATCGGCTAGGAGATTGATATTTGTAAATGGCCGACTTTTCCATAATTCTCACTCTTTGAAAACGTTACCCTGAACGGCTCCCATAAAACGAAGGGACGATACAAAACAGAGGATATCCCTACGCCAAGCAGAGGCTCTCCTTCTTAATAGGGATAGAGACCCACCTGATATTCTAGTCAAAGCCTTATCCGTTTATACCAAATTTCCTAGAAGACTCCTAATGCTCTTGATTTATTTCTTTACAATTTCGTGACAGGACACTTTTCTACTCTCGTAATAAAAAGACCTGGAAGGAGTCCCCTTCTCTGTCTCTTTGATCTTAAATCACAAAACAATGGAAGACTCCACTGCTACAATGTTTTCATTTCTTCTGGAAAACAGGGGAGAATTAAAGTTTGCTTAGCCTCCTTATTTCTGGGAGAGAGAGGTTTTTTAAGGTAATTTATGAAAATTTTCGGCATTTATGTCTTGTTTTTTATTTGCCAAAAAGATTTAATGCTCTTTAGAACCTACATATAAAGGTGTTTCTGTTCATTTATTCCTTGCCTCTAACGTACATGAAGGGCTAAACACATGGCAAAAGCTGATGCTAAAAAGCCTCTGACTAAGTCGGAAATTTTCGCAGCCGTCGCCGAAGATACCGGCCTTACCAAGAAAGACATTTCGGCCGTCTTTGAATCGCTCGGTAAACAAATTGAAAAATCGGTTTCAAAAAAGGGACCGGGTGCTTTCACACTACCAGGACTCTGCAAAATCACGGTAGTTCGTAAGCCGGCGACCAAAGCACGTAAAGGGATTAACCCTTTCACCGGTGAAGAGACTGTTTTCAAAGCCAAACCAGCTCATAACGTGGTTAAAATTAGACCACTCAAAGGGCTCAAGGATATG
>JALCBQ010000140.1 GCA_028066335.1 Pirellulaceae bacterium | reverse complement strand
GGGCAATGGGGATTCTCCCTGTGGGTAATTGCGTCCCTCTAATTTGAAGAACTGGCATCCTAGGGTAGGCGATTTTGGCAGCCTGGGCGATGTTATCTGGAGTGCCCTCTGGTCGAGGAGAGGTCATTTCTTTTTAAGGGGGCTAATGCGGTGTGTACTTATCCAATAGAAGGGGCGACCTGCCTCATCAATACGAACTTCTCCGTACATGTGGGCTTTCCTAAGTACCTTATCAAGGAGGCTTTTATAGGTGATTGTCGACTCTGGGATAGTAACCATAATTTTGTTGGGATCAATTTTCATTGCGTTTAGTTTATACAAGTCGTAGATAAAAGGAACTTTTAGTCGTTCCTCGACAGCATCAAGGGCTTGCTGGAGTGGAATGTTTTCCATTTGTACAGGAAGCAAAGTTAAGATCGCAGGAAAGAGCTTTTGGGTCGGTTGGTTTGGGGGCCAACCAGCAGGCCAGAACTCTTTTTGGTCGCCCTTTGGCAGAATACGTAGTGATATTTTTCCTCCGACGTTTTCAGGGATCATAAGATGGCCACATCTTTGTAAAGCAATAGCCAGTGCAGTTCCTCGACTAAGACCTGTTAATTGACCAGAATAAATTTCCTCAGACTCAAGGATCTTAGCAGCAGTCTGGTCGACAATAACTGGTGTCGCTATTTCTGCAGCCAGTTCCTTGATAACAGTGGCGAATCTCTTTTTATCAGTCACTACGAGGGAGTCAGGGGTTAGGTCTTCGTAGAGAGCAATGAGTTGCTTTTTTGTTAACCCGAATTCTCCTTTCTCACCAACAACTTCGTCAACGCCCCCGGACCTTAGATCGCTAGCCCAACTTTTCACATGCGAAACGTTACTAAGGGTGAATGTCTTTCCCGGGAGATGAAGCTTACCATCGGCCCCTAACTTTCCGTAGACGGTGTAATATCGATTCTCTGGAGGGCCTGTCTGGGTTACCTTGACTTCAACTTTACCATAAGTAACACGGACGTTCGTAATCCCGTTTTTTTGAAGGGCTTGTACCCACTGATGAACTTCGCGCATTAGCGAACTCTTTTCAACCGCGATTTCTATTTGAATGCGATCCTGAGCGATGGTCAAGGTCGAAAAAAAACCACCCCAAAAGAGAACAAAGACAATCACTAGGTACCGATGTAAAGGACTCATTTATTTGGCCGATTTAAAAAATCTGAAGGCGTTATCACGTGCAAAGCGACTACAAATCAGGATTCATAGTAACAAAAGGGAAATGAAAAGTCGAGAGCAGGATCGTGTTTTTAGACGAACTTACAGGCAGTGCCTAGTGTCTATGATCCCTAAGGAGAAGAAAATTAAATGCCCAAGATGTCCAACTAGATACAACATGGGAGCGATAACTAATTTTCGTCTTTTCTTCAAAACCGTACTTGCGGAAATCAAAATTTGCTATTAAATTGGCGATCTTAATCAGTAGCGAGGAATCTCTTTCTTTCCTCAAGCTGAAATTTGGGAGTGTAGCTCAGTTGGTAGAGCAACGGACTTTTAATCCGTAGGTCTAGGGTTCAAGTCCCTACGCTCCTACTCCCAAGTTATTGGTACTTCTAGACTTACATCGGTGGCCCCTTAGGCTAAACGTGGGGCTTTAGCCTCCGAAAATATTTTCAAAAAAATTTAAAAAAGTCCAAAAAAGTCGTTGGCTTAGGCCGGCGGCCATGTACTTTTTGCAAGATTCAAATACAATGTAGGGCATAAAACTGCGTCGTGGTTTGATTCTTTTGGGGCCACGCGTAGGGCGGACTTCTGACCCGCATTTGCCTGAATGTTGTCCCTTGATCAGTAAGAATACTCTTCGCGCTGGTCAAGGGTTTTTTATTGGCATCTCCCACACTCCCTTGGTAGAATCAAGCCAAAGGAGCCTCTCATGCGTATTCTAGCCGCCGTTTTACTCTTTACTTGCGTCTTTCCCTGCCACGCCGACGAACGATCAGAAACGGCCCTTATCGCGGCTAGGCGGCCACACGTAATCGCTACCGAATACCGTAACGACAAGCTAATCAGGGCGATGCAGAATAGGTGATTTTGGTGTTTGGTGGGGAGGTGATATTTTGTAAAATCCTCTTCATATATTTGCTTCTGAGGTTTAGAAAGGTATAATTACGTACACTATTGCAATCCCATAACGGGCGAGTAATATCTTAATCCGTACTGTTGATAACAGGAAATAGAAGCACTCAAGGAATGACTCCGTGCTTCCGATTAGAAGAATGGAGGCTTACCTTTAAGCGTAGGTGTCCTAAAAATGGTACTCTTACTAGAGCTCAAGTCGAAACAGGGAGGTTTCATCGTCTCATGAGTAAATCTGTCTATGTAGAGGTAAGCGGGGACGTTATCCGTTGGGCAAGAGAGCGGGCTGGGCTTTCGTACGAAGATTTTAAAAAGCCTGGGCAGATTCAAAGCTGGGAACGAGAGGAAAAGAAACCGACTTTAAAGCAACTGCAAGAGTTGTCTTCGCTTCTACGAGTAGCTATAGGCAACCTCTTGCTCTATAGCCCCCCCGAAGAAAAGCTCTCTATCCAAGATTTTCGAACTTTTAAAGGGGAGCAGATTAAATCGCCAAGCCCTGAGCTTTTTGACACAATCCGAGACCATCAGTATCGACAAGACTGGTATCAAGAGTACGCTATAAACGCAGGGTACGCGGAGTTGGATTTCGTGGGCTCTGCATCTCTTCGAGATGATCCTCAAGAAGTAGCGGATAGCATGAAAGAAGAGCTAAAGTTTGTATTTAAGCGGAGGAGAAAACCCGATGAATACCTAAGGAGCCTTAGAGCTCTTGCCGAGGATGCGGGAGTTTTGGTGTTTCGAAACGGAATTGTGGAAGATTCGACCAACAGAGTTCTAGACCGCAAGGAGTTTCGGGGCTTTGCTCTGGTTGATAAGTATGCGCCGCTGATATTTATTAACTCAAACGACTTTCCAAACCCCCAATTATTCACTTTTGCTCATGAGATGGCCCACCTCTATCTTGGTAGTGAAGGAGTATCAAATCAGTTGTGTAAATTTGATGCCAAAAAAACCGAAAGGTGGTGCAACCAAGTTGCCGCAGAGTTTCTTGTTCCGGAAAAAACCGTGAGACAATTGTTTTTAAAAGATGCGTCTCTAGAGGATAACTTAGAAACTCTTTCCATGGAGTGCTCAGCTAGTGGCCTAGTTGTTTTGTTTCGGCTAAGTGACCTAGGAGTCATCCCTAGAGATAAAGCTCGTGTCAAAAGTCTGAAGATGACGAATGAGTACTACTCTAATAGCACCAAGAGCGATGGTGCTGGCGGAGGAGGGGATTTTTACACTAATAAAAAATCTAGACTAAGCAAGAGTTTTACTAAAGCTGTATTTAATTCAGCAAGGTCTGGTAAGACGCTAAGGAGGGAAGCTTACCGCTTACTTTCAACGAGTAGTAGCAGTATCTTTGAAAATCTCAGAAGTAAAACGGACGTTTAAAGTTGATGAAGTACCTTTTAGACACCAACGTTTTCAGTCAGGCTCACTACGAACACTACCACCCTCATATCTTCCCAGGTTTTTGGGATTGGTTGTCGCATTTACACAAAGAAGGTCGCATCTGTAGTTTGCAGATGGTGAAGCAAGAGTTAATCGACGAGGACGAGTTGCTTCTTAAGTGGATGGAAAAGGAGCTCCCTGAATCGTTTTTTTAGACTCTACTGAAGAATTTCTCAGCAAGGTCCGCTGGGTAACTTCCAAAGCTAAGGAATTTCAAACTGCTGGTAGAGGCCCTTGGTACTTTACTTCTCAAGCCGTGGATAAGTTCAACGAAACATTGACCGACGCAACTCTAATTGCAGTGGCGAAATTATTAGGTTATACGCTAGTGACCTACGAACAAAGCAATGTTCAGAATAAGAAGACAAAGAAGCTAAAGCAGGTTAAAATCCCAGATCTTTGCACGATGCTAGGGGTTAAATGCATCTACCCTTATGAAATGATGCAGGATATCAAGCCCCGCTTTTTTTACCCTGTGACTTCGGCGGCTAAAAGGACTTGGGCGGCAGCCTTTGCATCTTCTAAGGCATCATGAGCTTGGTAGTCATACTCTAAAAAATTACAAACATTCTCTAAACCGTAACCGCGATAGGAAAATTGCTCCCAAGTACGTCGAGTAACTTTAGCGGAGTCTAACCAAAGGTTTGGAGGCATTATCTTTTGGTATCGATCGACTGCCTTACAAAGCGAGACTCTGTCAAAATGGGTGTGGCAAACGAGTACAAAGTCGCCAATGAATTCTACAATTTCGGGAAGTACATCTGGTAATGTTGGAGAAGAGGCAACCGTTTCTTCTGAAATTCCATGAACTCTCTTAATAATAGATTCGAAGCAAACCTCCGGGTTAATATAGGACTCCCACTCATCGGCCAACTTACCATCTGTGTATTTTACCATTCCAATCTGGCAAATTGAAGCCATGTCATGATTTGCCGTTTCGACATCAATTGCAACGAAATTCATTCCTGCACCTTAAAAGGACGCCTTTACGGGTATTTAATTTAAATTCCGCGAAAAAATCCCTGCTATAGAGTGCAGGGCAAGAATATTTATGGGCCGTTTGCCACCGAATTAGCGGTATTTCTCCAAGACAGGGAGAAGAAGGCCTTAAGTTGTTTGCTCGTAATCGAGCCGGTAAACTCAGAAAAAACCCCTGACTAGTGCGAAGAATAATCTTGACTAGCCAGAGGACAACATTCAGGCAATAGCGGGCAGTAAATCCGCCCCGAAAAGATTACAACGAAGAGCGTAATTTTTCGGTTTCGAGGCCTGTATTGTATCCCAAAAAACTCAAAAAGTACATGGTGGCCGACTAGGGCCTGTTACTTTTTGGACTTTTTTTAAATTTTCTTGAAAATATTTTCAGAGGCTAAAGCCCCACTTTTAGCCAAAGGGCCTATAGCGGCTTTGTTCTGCTATTCTAGGGGCAAGCACGCCCGGTAGGATTCGAACCTACAACCCTCGGTTCCGAAGACCGATGCTCTAAAGACTCATTTCTAGACGATCGTCTATTGACATTTATTTTTGTGTCGTCATCATGGCGGCACGCTTTTGATTCGCGGAATCTCAACCGCGAAATCTAAGTCGCCACCATGTGTGGTTCAAAATAGATTCTAAATTCGCACTCCTTTCGAGGGGCCGGCGATCACCCAAGAAAAAAGGCTAAGAAAAATCCGTCTCGCTGTAGCGATCGTGTCGAATATCCGCAGCACATAGAGAGGATTAAGCCAGATATGCGGGCAGCATGGACATTTGCACAAACACCCATTTCTTCAGAGTTAATGAATATGAGCTATATAGAAATAGTAGAATTGTCAGGGATGGCTCACCCCAGGGAGGGTAATCGTTCCGCTGTGGCCACCACAACTCGGACATTGGATGGTGGCCATAGCACCGCACAAAAGAGATTTTGCACCTATGACGCACTGCCCCAAATTGACCCCCGAGATGACGTTGAGCGAATTTTACAGCGCGTGGTTCGCTCGCGTCTATCTCCCCTACCACAGCAGCAAGCCAGGCACCTACGTCTCCTACAAGGAGTCTGTCGGGCACTGGCGACGACTCACAAGCGACCCGCCGATCGGCGACATCGACTGTTATCTTTTGGCCGATTTTTTGGATGGATTACAAAGCCAACCAAATGCACTTGGCCAAATGCTCAAACCCTACACGGTCAAAAAGCACGTCAACCAGATCAGGGCAATACTTACAGCGGCAGGCCCTCCTCGCATGAATGGAAGCCTTGCCGCTGGAGTAATCGACCTTGTACCGCCCGTGCCAAGAGTGAAGACGCCAGATCCAGTACCCAAGGGATGTTTTACCGTTTCGGAGATCGAACGGATACTCGATGCGGTAGTACATTTTCCATGCCCGAGAGCGACCCGCAGACAATGGTGGAGAGTCTTAGTTTTGGTCGCCTACAGCACAGGACTTCGCCGAGGTGCAATCATGGAGATCAATCACTCAATGATCCGCGATGGAGTGTTGACATTACCAGGCGAATGCAATACCAAGACGGGAAAGACAGCGATCATTCAGCTATCGCCTTTGGTTTTACTAGAGATCGCAAAACTGCGAAAAATTACCGTCGGCGATCGACTGTTGACATGGCCAAATTGGCCCGACAGCAAACGGTGGCTGCACACGAATTTCAAGCGGCTGCTAGGATCTGCTGGACTGCCCAAAGAAAGGCAGTTCGGCCTGCACGGTTTCCGGCGATCACACGCCACGGAAATGGTGAGGATCAACCCAACAGCTGCTCAGTTGTCGTTACAACACAGCGACCCCAGAACGATGATGCGACACTATGTAAATCAAGTGGTGCTCAACGAAGCGATCGTCCAGCTCCCCATGCCCCAACTACCCAAACACTAACCCGCACAACGTCAGGCGACCGGCCCAGTGTCTCACTCCAGTATGAGATTCGGGCCGGTTTTTTTTGTTTAGATTTTAGGAGATTCAAAAGTGTCAGACACTAAAAAAATCGAGGGAAAGCGTGAAGAAATTAGGGACTTGGAATTCGAGATCGAGGAGATGCAAGAGTCTCTTGTAAATCTCAAAGGGGTGATTATTGATTCCCAAAGTGCCTTGGCTGAATTACAAGACGAATTAGAAGAGTTAGAAGCAGAAAACCAACCCTGCTCGTAACCTTGCATGAGCAGCAGTAGGGCCGGCGGCCGTTGCTTCCCTTAGGTCGCCGGTT
>JALCBQ010000139.1 GCA_028066335.1 Pirellulaceae bacterium | reverse complement strand
GGGATGTTGGATCGGTTATGCCGGTCTGAATATCGGTTTGCCAGCCATGACGATCAAACTTGCCGCAGGGGAAGAGACGGCCCCTTATTTCTCCTGTTACTTTGCCTTATGTAACCTCTTTCTGGCGATAGGGACTTTTTTAGGTGGCCTTATGTTAGATCATTACTCAGAGGTAACATTCTCCTTGGGGAGCTGGTCTTTTTCTTTTGTCGTCGCCCTCTTTGGAGTTTGTGGGGTCTTGCGAATGTTGGTTCTTTGGGCTCTTCCAAAGGTTCGCTAGAAAAGCTGTGTTTGCGGAAAGATTCTTTTTATAGAGGTCTCAGGGCCAAGAGAAGACGATCTTTTAAAGGTTTGCAGAACCGATACGATTGTCATGATGTTTTTGAGAGAGTTTTTCAGCAGCCAGCCGTTGGCGGTGATATTTGAGCCCGGGAAAGAAAAAACCGCTAGCAGCGGCAAGGCCAAAGAAAAAGTGAGCATAAAGAGGAAAGAGGGCCATTAGTAGCGAAGTGAGAAACATGAGAATCGCATAAAGATAAAACTCGCCCGATAAAATACCTGCCATTGCCAAGAAAACCATTCCGTTAATAACACCAAGAATAGGAGAGAGCGAAAGGACCGGTTGGCCTAAAAGTTGTTCGATCGGAAAGAGTATGGCGCAGCCAATAACGCTTGAAGCCCATAAGTGCGCAATTTGACGTTCGACAAAAGTGACCATCCCCATTTTTTTACGAAGATTCCAAAAGAAAAGAGCCCAGGTCCCCAGACCGATTGTCCATAAGTCGAAGTAATACCAACGGTTTTCGATTTCGAATAAAAACATCGTATTTGTAATCGAACAGATCGCTAGCAGGGCAAAGCTATGAAAAATCCAAATCGATCCCCAGTTTTGAAGAAGGGGAGCGTTATGAGTTTCGCGAAGCCAGCTAGAGACGATACTTTGTAGACGGCCGTGGCTTGCCGAAACGGGCTCGTTATTCAAAAACGCTTGCAGATCATCGGTAAGGGATTGGCATGAGGTGTACCGCAGGTCGACCGGTTTTTGAAGACACTTGAGAGAGATAAGCTCTAATGTCCGATCGATATTCGGATTGAGTTTTCTTGGCGGGAGTGGGTCTTGTTCGATAACCATACGGACAAGGTCGATAGGGTTTTCTGCCTGAAGGGGAGGACTACCACAGAGCATGTGGTACATGATCGTCCCCAAGCTGTAAATGTCGCATGGTGGATTATCGGCATCTTTTAAGCCGGCTGCCTGTTCCGGTGCCATATAAGTCGGTGTTCCGATGATTGCCCCTTCTCGAGTGAGGCTTGCCGATTGGGTGAAAAATTTGGCAAGGCCAAAGTCAGTGATCAGTGGTTTTCCCGAAGAGCTAATGATAATATTGGATGGTTTGAGGTCTCGATGAATGATCCCCTGCTTGTGGGCATATTCGACCGCATCAGATAGCTGCAAGAGAAGCTGAACACTTTGGTGGGGAGAGAGTGGACCAGTGGCAAGCTTATGAGCGAGGGTCTCTCCCTCGACATATTGCATGCTAAAGAACAGGTGTCCCTTATCTTCTGAGACTTCATAGACAGGGACGATTGCCGGGTGAGATAGATTTGCATTTGCGGTCGCTTCTTTGAGAAAGCGGGCCCGTTCCTTTTCCGTCGCCAGTTTGCCGGCAAGAATCATCTTGACAGCGACGGTTCTTTTGAGACTATGTTGATGTGCTTTGTAAACGACTCCCATGCCACCTCGACCGATTTCTTCGAGCAGTGTGTAGTCGGCAAGGTCATAGGGCAAAGGGAGCGAGGTCGTGTTCGTGGTATGTGGAAGAGTCGTGGTCTCTTCGGGAGGTTGCTCTTTTACAGAGAGGGCGACTGCTTCAGAGAGCATAACAGCGCCCCATAGTTCAACGATTTCCGCATGAAACTCGGGTGGTATGGAGTGGAGCTCTTTTTCAAGGTTAAAGTGGGGGCTCTCACGATATTGTGTCGTGAGCTTTTCTACCCACGAAGCAAGCTCTTCTTCGGAGAGATGGTTTTCTGACATGGCAAAACAGCTTTAGGTGGTTTGAGAACGATCGTCTAGCAAGGTTGCCAGTTGTTTACGAAGCCGTTTCATCGCACGAAGATACCGCATACTAGCAGCGGGAGCGGTCAAATTGAGTGCGGTAGCAACCTCTTGGTTTGAAAGTTCCTCAAAGTGCCTCATGATAATAATCTCTTCGTCCTGTTTTTCAAGAGTGGCAATTGCTGCCTCGAAATGGCCGGCCAACTCACGATAGGTCGCTGTCTCATCCGGGGGAATCTGCTGATCGCTAATTTGGTTGAGAAGTTCTGCCGTCGAGGCATCGTTCCCCTTCGGAACAACAAGGGAACACTCTCGATTAACGCTCCGTTTCGCCGAGAGGCGATGTTTCCGATGAGCATCAATAAGACGGTCTTTGGCCATGTGGCGTAACCAAAGATGGAACGGGAGAGAGGGTTTTTCAAGATAGGCCTGCAACCGCTGGTTTGCGCCAATAAGGACCTCCTGAACGATATCGCTAACGTCGACACGTTGTTGAATTTGGGGATCGAGTCGCATTTGGACGAGTCGGTGCAGTGAATCACGATGTCTGTCGAGTAAATTATTTATGGCAACCGAATCTCCTTCTTGAGCCTTGAGAAGGAGTTCTTCGGTTTTATCGGAATTTGGCCACATTGTTATCTTTGCCTGTTTTTCGTTAAATTTTACCAATCTATAGCTTTTGAGTGTATATTAAATTGTAAGGTATATCTGTATTAGAGGGTAGATCTTTCATGGGGGAGCCAATCTCGAGGCCATTTCAGTCATATAGCGACTGAGAGGCTCTTTTTTCGTTGTAGGCTGAATATTCGGAAGTTTGGGATATATTTGGGAGAAATTCTTGCCTTTAAGAATTGCCCCAATTAAGATTAGTCAAAAGATGTAGCAAATAGGTGGATTACGCAATTTGCTGACTTGTAGAAGAGTAGATCGGATAACCTCATTTACTTTTACGCTTTAGAGTGGCAACAATAAATAGCTATATTTGGAACTTTTGAGGGTTTGCAATGAAACTTAGCGAGATGAAACTTAGCAAGATTTTTAATCGTGGCCTCTTTTCGTTGGTAATGGTCGCTGTGATCGCCGCTGCTCCGGCATCACTTTGGGCTCAAGATGCGACCACGGGTGGTATTTATATCGATCCCTCTGGTGTTCTGAAATTACGCACGATTGACGGTGGCCTTGAGGATTCAAGAATTCGTGCCGCTCAAAATGATCTAAGTCCTGAACTTCTAAAATCGAGCAAGATGCGTCTTATTTCCCTGAATCGTCTTGAAAAAGCGATGCTTGCAAGGGCGGATAAAAAGTTGGCACCCTCGGAAGAGATGCGATTTCTTGCTGGCTTGACCGCAATTGAGTATGTCTTCTTCTATCCTGAAACGAATGAAATTGTTCTAGCTGGTCCTGCGGAAGGATTTGCTGCTGACAATCTTGGCCGACGAGTCGGTATTTATTCTCGAAAAAGTACCCTTATGCTTGACGATCTTGTTGCGGCACTGCGGGCTTACTCACCACAGGGAAAACGTGCGGCCGTCATCTCGGTTTCGATTGATCCGACCCAAGAAGGTTTGACCAACATGCAAAGGTTCCTTCAAAGTGTTGGTGGGACTGTCCAGCCAGAGGATACTGCTTATATTGTTCAGGGACTTCAAAAGAGTCTTGGAATGCAAGAAGTGACCATTCATGGTGTCTCACCGAAGACCCATCTTGCTCAGGTTTTATTAGAGGCCGACTACCGAATGAAGTTAATCGGCATTGGTTTGGAAAGGCCGGCAGTCAAAATCACTTCGTTTGTAGAGCGTGCCAGTGCTGGTGCGATTTCGAGAAATGCCTTGGTTCGGTGGTATTTCACTCCTGAGTACAAAACGATTAGTGTTTCAGAAGATGGAAATGCGATGCGTCTCACTGGTCAAGGGGTTAAGCTGATTAGCGCTAGTGAACTAGTTAAGCGGGATGGACAGCGAGTTTCAGCTGTCAAGGTCGATCCCGCAAGTCGGGCTTTTACCGAATCGTTTACCCGGCAGTACACCAAGCTTGCTGCCCGTGAACCACTTTTTGCGCAACTAAAAAATGTTATGGATATGAGCATCGTTGCCGCCTTTATTCAAGAACAAGGTTTCTATGAGAAATCAAACTGGTCGATGAATTATCTAGGTAACGAAGATCTTTATCCCATTGAGCGGTTAAACACCCCCAAGTATGTCGAAACGGCGGTCAATGCCGTTTGGAAAGGTTCGCAGCTACTTACCCCCGTTGGTGGTGGTGTTACGGTCGAGCCACGAGAAGCTCTCAAAAAAGAGAATCTGGTTGAAGATTCGAAAGGGTTGCTTAAAAAGAGTCAGGAGAAAGTTACCCTTGATCACCTTAAAGATGGTCAATGGTGGTGGGACGCAAAATAGTTTCTCGCTACTTGAGAAAAAAGCCCAAAGGTTGCAGATGACATAGAAAAAGGGATCGTTGCAAAACGATCCCTTTTTCTGTAGGTTGTTCACTGCCACATAATGAGTGTCAGTTTGGTTATAAGTAACTGATGTAAATAGCTCAATTAGAGTGTACTGGCTTTTGAAAAGTTAATTGAGCTCTGAAGGGGAAAGATACCATAAAGCCCACGAGTAAAAAGAAGATCGATATAATCATCGACGACTCGTAGTGTTGTTTTGGGAACGATAACGATATCTGAGTCTCGCAGCCAAATGTCGTCTTGGGGATGGAGGTCTTTTCCATGGAGGGCTTGATGAATATCGAGCCGAGTTGCAATGAGTTGCCAGTTTTCAGTCCGTCGCAAAACGACGACTGATTTCAGATCGGCACCGTTATTCCATCCGCCGGCAAGGCTAATTGCTTGAAGGAGTGACAATGGGTTGTTGATTTCACTATATCGACCAGGAGCGGCAACTTCACCGACGACATAAATCGTCGTTGGGGCACGCTGATGAAGTACAGGAGTCACCTCGATTCCCTGAACGACTTCTCGATATCGGAGATCGACTTCTTCTTTTAGTTCTTCTAATGTTAGCCCTTGAGCAGGGACATTTCCAATTGCGGGTAACTGGATCGTTCCTTCTGGGGTAATCGTCGCTTGGCGAGCTTGCCCCCCATCGCCGGCACGACTATCGACGGCAGCGCGGAGGTCTTCTAGCCGAGTGTTGACCTTCGTTGGCAAAACAGAGATAGAAGGAGCGACATTATAGAACTGCTGATAACGATTTTCGAGATAGTTACGAAGTTGGGTAACTGTCTGGCCAGCGGCGCGGACCTGACCCAAAAGTTGTAAAGTGATGTTTCCGTCGGGCTGAATAACCAATTCGCGGCTTAGTTTTTCATCGACGATGGATTCGATTTTCAGTGTATCGCCGACGTTCAATCGGTAGGGGGCGGCTGTTGCTTGACGAGTAATACGGAAAATGAACTCGAGTTGATCATTCACACGAAGATAATATTTTGGGAGGTGGGCCGAACGGGCTGGCCCGACATATTCACCCTGAAAGAAAGCCTCGAATGGGATTTCGCAATTTTGGGTATATCCATTACCCCAGCTTGTTAGCTGGACAGTATTCGTTGAGAGGTTTGATTTCTGAGGGGTGTGAATGTTGGCAATGGGAATTGCCTCGGGATAGTGAGGGATTCTGCTTGGCTGTGCCGGTTTATTGAGGTTGCCTTCTGTCCTTGGTGATACAGGTGCTCGACCGACATGCGGGAATGAGGGAGGATGAATGAACCCCAAAAAACAGAAAGAGGCCGCTAATATCGAGATGGCAACGAGTACAGTACTGCCACGTGGAAATTGATTTGACTGGTCGTACGAGTTTTGAGTGTGACGGATCATGCTTTTTATTCGTATGCTTATCGGGTGGCCGGAATCGTTGTTTCTATGAGAGAGTGTTAAACGTTACCTAGAAAAACGGCCATTTAAATGAGCCATCATCTTTGGGCGGTGCCGCTTTACTGTGGGAAGTGTTCGGTGTTTTAGCCCCTCTTTGGTGGTTTGCCGATCGGAGGTTTGGTTGTGTCGTTGCGTGCCTCTGATCAAAGGTTTGACGATTTACCCATGCGATTGCTTCTGCGCCCTTCCCTGTTTTTGCAAGGGCGAGCCGTTGACGTAGTCGGCTTTCTTCCTGTTGAGCGAGCTGGGCAAGGGCTCCCTCGTTATGAGCTTTGTGAAGTGTTTTAAGGTTGTGCCAAGTCTCGGGTGTTGGGTGAGAGGCAAGGCTTGTTAGAAAAGTCTCTTTTGCGGCATTATAATTGCCAAGTTTGGTGTAGAGGACGCCGAGCTCATTAGCAGCAAGGTAGTTGTTTTTGTCGGTCGCTAGGGCAGCTTGATAGAAAAGGAGTCGGCGAGGGTTGTTTAGTAGGATACCTTGATTTTGAGGTGTGTTGCCGAGATATCGCTCTAGTTTACCAAGGGCCAAAAGTGCCGATGCGGCCTGGGGTTCATGTTGGCATGCCAAGATAATTTGGTTTTGGGCATGAGTAAAGTAGGCGTGATGGACTTCGATTAATGTAAACCTTTTGAGTTCCTCGACAGGGCGATCTTTGAGTGCGGTCGATTGGTGGCTTTGAATGATTTGTACGGTTTGAATATCAGTCGTGTTTTGGTTCTGAAAATCTTGAACCTCACGCAGTGTCAGAAGTCCTTCGGACAGGGCATCGCTTGCATGGTGGTCGTTACGATAGACATCATAACCATTTGCCAGGAGGTATAGGGCGTCTGTGAAGCGGGCTCGAGCGCTGTTGTAAGAG
>JALCBQ010000138.1 GCA_028066335.1 Pirellulaceae bacterium | reverse complement strand
GAGTCACTGGTACAAGAATGGCCAAAAGGGCCAAAGGAACAATTAGCTTGAAATTCAGACGTTTCACGTTTTAGAAACCTTAGAGAGCGGAAAGGGAACCCAATGAATTTATACGATGAGTGGCGACAAGACCTATTTTAAACGTGCTACGATAGGGCACTCACCTACCGGTTAAAGTTCCTCACAGGCTCTTCTCTTAAATTCAGATGCTACCTTAGAAGATTGACAGTAAACTCTATTTAAAGAAAAGAAGACGCAAAGGAGACTAAAATAACGACTAGCTAAACCAGCTATTCCATTGGGAATCTACAAAATATAGCCTCTATGCCCCGCTTGTCTGTGTTTATGGTAACTGGCTTAAGACAATCTTTCAAATCTTGTCTCTGAGAAGTTTATTCATTTTAAGGAGAAAACTACGAGCTTTCCTGCACAAACGACTACCCCCTTACCGATTATAACCATAATATCGGCAGTTCTCTTTAGGAATAGCCTACTTGGACTTCGGGCCTAAAGAGATTTTGCCCCTTTAAGTGTTACTTTACTCTAATAGGTATACCTATTTATTTTCACCGACTTCTTTGCCTTTGAAACGACCAAAGGGTAAAATTACAACATTCTGGTAAACACAAAGGTTTTTCTCATGAAGACAATTCTTGCCCTACTGGTAACAACTCTCTTTTTTTCATTTGCAGGGGAACTCCAAGCCCAAGGCAGTTTTTCCCAAGGAATTGAAAATACTTTTAACCGCAACCAATATCTAAACCTCAATACGACTAACGGCATCAACCGCTTTCTCTCTTCCCGGCCGACCGTCAGCCCCTATCTTCAACTTCTTCGCAGTGACGATCAAAACGGCCTACCGACATACCAAAGCTTAGTCCGGCCCCAGTTTGCTAATCAAGCAACAACTATCCAGCAACAACTATCACTTGGCCGTTTACAAAATCAAGTTCAGCGACAACAACAAAACATACGTGCGCTATCGAACCAACAAAGAGCCACGATGCTGCCGACAGGCCACCGGACCCAATATATGTACTATTCGCATTACTATACAAGCCTTAATCGACAATAACCTTGCTGGAGCATCCTTAAAAAGGATAAATATAGAAACGCAAAAAGGAGGTTACTGAAACCACTTTTCTTGCGTTTTTTTCGTACTAGTCCCCTTGCCTTGCAAATATCTGGTCGCCTTCTGGAGAGCCTCATCTTTATAATCTTTCAATAAGGCACCTATTTCCTCCCGATCAGCCTCTTCAAAATCCAACAAAACATCTTCCAAAATTGCCTCTATTGGCTTTGTAGCAACCAAAGGATGGTCATCACTAAAGACAATGTACTCTTTGTCTCGCTGTATCAGTTCCCATAAAAACCGCTCTTCTTCGGTCTGCTCGACAGCAAGAGATTCTTTAGGAATCACCCCCCATTCGTCGTTGACGGGGTTTCCTTGGTTATCGAGATCTCGATGGATATTTTTTTCACTTGGCCGCCAAAAAGTTGCTATTGTCAACCGCAAAGCACTTTGCCCATGTTCTAGCTGAAAAACTTGCTGGACGGTCCCTTTGCCATAACTTCTTTCCCCACCAATCACCGCCCGGCCATGGTCTTCAAGAGCAGCGGCCAAAATCTCGCTGGCGCTAGCAGAAAGTCGATCTACGAGAATAACGAGTGGTATTTCGCTAGAGAGTATTTCATTGCCTCTCTCAGCCTCATAGCTGTCATCAACCCTTTTATCACGCCGCCGAGTTTGTACAATCACCCCTTCTTCAAGGAACATATCGCATATTTCAACGCCACTGGTTAGTAGCCCACCAGGATTCCCACGAAGGTCAATAATCCACCCTTTTACTTCATCAGTTTCACTGATCGCTTTTCGGATTTCTTCGGCAGAATTTCGATAGAAGTTTTTTAGTCTCAAATATCCAACGGTCGGGTCATTTTGTAGAACAAACTGCCATTTTCCCTCCTTACCACGAAATCCACCGACGACTGATTCAATAGGTACACTATTCCGCTCGACCTCAAACTCAATAATCCCATCGTTCCCAGCTCGTTCAATTCCTAACATCACCTTTGTCCCAATTTCACCTCTGACAAGTCTGCTGAAGAGATCCTCAGTCGATCCCCCCTCTTTGGCTGCTTCTTTTTCAAATAGTGACTTAACCGGCTCTCTTTCAATTTCAACAATTTTGTCGCCTGCCCGAATACCAGCGACGAAGGCGGGGGACTCATAAATTGGCGACAACACCATGACCCCCTCCTCTTGATTGAGGGTAGAAACCTGAACACCAATACCGGCAAAATTTTGTTGCACCTCTTCATTAAAAACCTCAAAAGCCGAGGGACGAACATAGCCTGAGTTCGGATCAAGGTTCTGCCCAATCCCATCAAGGGCTGCCTCAAAAAGATCCCTCTCATTAACCGCAGGATCCCCGGCAGGGTTCTTACGACTTTTCCCATCTTCAGAGTAATAGTAATAGTGATCTCGTACGAAAGCCATCGCTTGAGAAAAGGGACGGCTGTACCGCTGTTGTACCATTCGGTCAAAACATGCAAAAGACACCACTATTGCAATCAAGGTAATCCATACATTTCTTCGTGGCATTTTACTTCTATCGAAAGTTTTTAGTAATTTTCTATATCCTGAACGCTCCCCTCATTTTTCCCCTGTAATGAGGGTCTTCCCCCTCTTAATGTTCTGTAAAAAAGGGGGGCTGCTACTGTTCCACAAATTTATTTTCGCAATCCTCTTATTCTGCCTCTTTTTGGGAGAAGTGGAATACCTAAATCTTAAGGCATTGACTTGAAATTCGTATTTCTAGAAAGTACATTAGAACATTCATTAAGGCTTTTAAAGTTCCCTTATTATATAGTCCTGATATCCCATTTATCGGTTTTTGAGCCCATTTTGGGGCCAAATCCCCTAAACAGCCTTTTTTTGAGCTTTATAAAACGTGAAGCCTTTTTCAACTGCTTGCCATTCTTAACAGGATTCTTCCCTATGCGACTCTCTTCCCCATGGCTGCTTTCGCTCTTGGCCTGCCTTATGTTCCAGACAATGGCAAACGCACAAGATGCAACAAAAACAACTCCGCCTGTTGTCGGTATACGTAATCATCGTCCGAGTGTCCACGCCCTTACCAATGCTCGCCTTGTCGTATCTCCTTCTAAAACGATCGAAAACGGAACCCTTTTGATCGAAAATGGCCTTATCAAATCGATCGGTGAAGCCGTTACCGTCCCTGCCGATGCCAAAGTCTGGGATCTCAAAGACAAAGTGGTATATGCTGGCTTTATCGACGCCTACACCGCTGAGAACCTTGATCTCTCTAAAGTTAGCCTTGGGGCCCCTTACTGGAACTCGAACATCACCCCTCAAGCTCTAATGTTCCAGTCGTACCAAAACGACACTTCTCTCAACAAGTCCCTACGTGGACAAGGGATCACCACCCGACTCGTTGCTCCAACAGGAGGGGTTATTAGTGGCATTAGCACACTCGTTACAACAGGGGACGGCGCAAGCAACCAAGTCATCTTAAAAGACCGAGTTGCACAACATATTGCCCTAACACCCTCCAGGGATGGCCGTCAAGAATTCTATCCGACTTCCCCAATGGGAGCTGTCGCCCTTGCCCGTCAATCAATGCTCGACGCTCAATGGTACCGTCTAGCTTGGGGTGTATCGAATTCTACCCCTAACATTACTCGCCCTGAAAGAAACGATGCACTGGAAACATTGCAATACTACCCCCAGGGTCGTCGCCTTGTTATAATCGAGGCATTTGACGAACAATATGCTGGCCGTGCTGATGATTTTTCTCGTGAATTTTCCCTAAATACGATCCTTCGAAGTCATGGTCATGAATACAAACGGCTGGAACTGGTCAAAGGTTATGGCAGACCTCTCATCGTGCCCGTTAACTTCCCCAAAGCACCGAATGTCAGTACTCCAGAAGCAGCTGCCAACGCTTCACTCGAACAACTTATGCATTGGGAGCTCGCTCCTGAAAACCCCGCTCGCCTCGCCAGTGCCGGCCTTAAAATCGCCTTCACCTCAGAAGGGCTCTCCGACAAAGAAAAATTTCTCTCCGGTATTCGCAAAGCCGTTGATCGCGGACTTTCCAAGGTGGACGCACTCGCGGCACTGACCACGACCCCTGCCAAGCTTTACGGTGTTCAACGATCACTTGGCACCCTGGAAGTCGGAAAAAATGCTTCTTTCGTTGTAACCGACGGAGAACTTTTCTCCTCGAAAACCAAAGTCATCTCGACTTGGGTTGACGGCAAGCACTATCCTGTCCAAGAAGAAGCTCCTTTCAATCCTAATGGTAGTTGGAAAGCGACCTTTGACGGCGAACACTCTGATGTTTTTTTTGTCATTGATGGTACCTACAAAAACCCCAAACTAACCTTCACCAAAGTCGAAAAAGGAAAAGAAACTGAAATCAAACTCGAACATCTTAACCTCAAAGACTATCGGATTGCGGGCACCTTCACCGGCGACTTTCCGAATGGTTCGGGTGTGTCCCAGCTCTCTGGTCTCTTTACCCATGACGATCAAGGTGAACTGATTTTAACCTGCTCGATTCATTGGCCTGATGGCGAAGTGACCCACTTCGTTGCAAATCGGACAGAAAAGACCACCCCGAAAGAAAATGACGAGAAAGAGGACACTAAAGCCAACACAACTTCGACCACTTCTGTTTCGGTCAACTACCCTCTTGGTGCCTACGGTCGACCATCAGAGATATTTTCGTCAGAACCAGTCCTTTTCCGCAATGGAACGATCTGGACATGTGGATCTGCTGGAATCTTAAAAAATTCGGACCTTCTTGTTGTCGATGGAAAAATAGTTGCTATTGGTACAGATCTTGCGAGATCTGCTCCTGAAGGGGTCGTCATTATCGACGCAACAGGAAAACATATTACTCCTGGTATGATCGACTGCCATACTCATATCGCTTCTGACGGCGGCATTAACGAAGTCGGGCAGGCAGTCACTGCCGAAGTCCGTATTGCCGACTTCATCGATGCCACTGACATTGCAATGTATCGCCAAATCGCGGGTGGCACCACAAGTGCAAGCGTCTTGCACGGTTCAGCAAACCCAATCGGCGGCCAAAACCAAGTCATCAAGTTCCGCTGGGGACAAGGCTACGAGGCAATGAAAATGGCCGAAGCCCCACAAGGAATTAAATTTGCCCTCGGTGAAAACGTCAAACAGAGTCGAAATCCAGCAGGGACTCGATATCCTCGCACTCGAATGGGTGTTGACGAACTTATTCGTGATAACTTCGAAGCGGCAAAGGCTTATGACAAACGGTGGAAAGAGTGGCACAAAAATCACCAAGGCTTGCCACCAAGAATCGACCTTGAGCTTCAGGCTCTTGTAGAAATCCTTAAGCACGACCGTTGGATTCACTGCCATAGCTACCGGCAGAGTGAAATTTTGGCCCTTTTGCGAACCCTTGAAGAAAACAACATTACGATTGGTTCTCTGCAACATATCCTTGAAGGCTACAAAGTTGCCGACGCAATGAAGCAACATGGTGCCATGGGATCGTCCTTCTCTGACTGGTGGGCCTACAAATTCGAGGTCTACGACGCTATCCCACATAACGGTGCAATCATGCACCACGTCGGTGTTGTCGTTTCGTTTAACTCTGATGATGCTGAACTGGGCCGCCGCCTTAACACCGAAGCGGCCAAAGCGGTGAAATACGGAAACGTCTCTCCCGAGGAGGCACTCAAATTTGTCACTATTAACCCTGCCAAACAACTTCGAATCGACCAATATGTCGGCTCGCTCGAAACTGGCAAGCAAGCCGACATCGTTCTATGGAGTGGCGATCCTCTCTCGACAATGACTCGCTGCGAACAGACCTGGATAGATGGTAATAAGTATTTTGATGTTGTCGAAGAAAAAAAGCTACGCAAAGAAAATCGTCAACTACGTGAGCATCTCATTCAAAAAATTCTTGTCTCTGGCGAACCGATGCTTAAAAAAGGTGAAAAAACGGCCGCGGAGAAAGACCGTTGGTTCCGTGAAGATATTTTCTGCGGATTCAACGGCCACGGCTTTGGCCATAAAGGGAACCTAAAGCTTCTTCACCAAAACCAACTCAACAGGTAAAACCTATGTGAGCAACCTCTCTTTGGAACCCGCTCTTTTTAAATGTTTCATAACCTCCGCTCTACCTTAATCAATATCGATAGGATAAAACTGACTATGAAAACCCAGAATTTTCTTGCTGTTCTTACGATTGGCCTTGGACTTCTGGTCACCACAAATCGGCAAGCGACTGCCCAAGACGAGATCCCAGGAGATGTGCAAAAACAACCGATTGCACTCATTGGTGGTGCCATTCATACCGTCAGTGATGGAACAATCGCCAAGGGAACAATCCTCTTTGAGAAGGGCGTGATCGTTGCTATTGGCGAAAACGTTATGCTACCTAAAGGTACCCACCGAATTGATGTCACTGGCAAACACGTCTATCCCGGCTTGATTGAGCCTTCTTCAAACATTGGCCTTACCGAGGTCGATTCGACAAACTCAACAGTTGACTCAACAGAAATTGGTTCTCTCAACCCAAATGTCCGTACGCTGGTTGCTGTAAACCCTGATAGTACCCATATCCCCGTTGGCCGTGGTAGTGGGGTTTTACTCTCAGGGAGTGTTCCTAGTGGTAATCTCGTTGCTGGGCAATCATCTTTGATTCAGCTTGATGGCTGGACTTGGGAAGACATGAGCCTTAAGGGGCAGCTTGGTATGCATATCTCGTGGCCTACTATGAGTCCTGTTA
>JALCBQ010000137.1 GCA_028066335.1 Pirellulaceae bacterium | reverse complement strand
CTGTTGCCCCAAAAAACTTCCCTCTCTATGGCCGGTGGTGAACAGTTTAACTACGATTACACAACCGATCAAAACGTAGGGCTCGAAGTTGGCAAGGTCTACCGATTGAAGGTCTCGGGAACGCCCCTACGCTCTGACCTCTCTGTCTATCCTACTATTGAAGTCATTAACCGTCTTTACCCTCCTGAGGGCCTCGCCCAGAAGTTCCCTCTCCTCGTTCAAATTACACAAGAAGATATTGAACAGGCCCACAGTGGAAAGCTCGTAACCAAGGTCATTTATCTAGAAAACCCGGAAACAGCGATCGCTACAAAGAACCTAAAAGGGACAATTATGGAACATGAGGTTTCAGCTCAACAAGACCCCTTGCATTTTGCCGATAACTACGGTCGTGCCATGGCAATCCTGCGAATTGGCTCTCGAATTCCAGAACAACATGGTCCATCTTATACTTTTCTTTTTGGGGCTCCCCACTTTGAAACCTATGGAGAGCAACAGACGACTCCCCTCTCCCACTCTCCGAAAAAAATAACCGGTGCCTCCCAAAGGACCCTTACTCTTCCGAACACCCAGATAGTCGATCCGTCCGTTTTACCTGTTTCGGGAAATAAAAAAGGCAAAGCGACAATTCCAGTGATCTCCTTGCCACCGTCCCCCAAAACCGAAGGACTTCCTGGAAAAAGGAGGACTTCCCAAAGGGTACAACTCCGTACGAGTGACCTCCAGGGATCGATCTCGGCAGGAATTTGGCGATAAGCCTCAGAATACACAACGACAACGACAAGCAAAATATATTCATTGAAAACCTATGGATAAACGAGCGATGCCAACGACGCAATTTCTGCTACCAATGTCTGAGAACTTGAGCCGAGGTCTCCTCCTTTTGGGTCTTCTCGTCTCTTGTTGCTCATGTCGGCAGAATCTTCAGCAAGGGGGCCATTATGGCTACCCAACAGCCGGGGCTGAAATTTACTCGGCTGAATCTGGGTTTGAAGAGAACCTGGCCCATATCCATGAATATGGCAACAGCTATGGTTGCTCGGATTGTCAGTACGGCCCCGGGATAACATTAGCGAGTTCAGAGGCTCCTTACCTCGATTATCCGAGAAAAGATGAATACCTTATTGATGGTGGTGATCGCCTAGGGCGTGCTCGTATCGATAGCAACAGTGAGGTTTCTGGCCTCGATCAAGAAGACACTGTTGCCCATTTTCAGAGAACTGACAACCGACTTGAGGTGACTGTCAGCAACCAGGTTGCCATATACGCTCCCCGCTTTGCCGCCGCCCGGCAAGTCGTCGACCTTTACGAATCAAAACGCTCTGAAGGTTATGGAAACCTTCTTATCGACAGCGGCACCCGGTTCCATCAAAACAAAATCGCCAGTAACAATGTTGGGCAACGGCTACAGACTGAACAAGCCAACGCCGAAAAAGGGACCAATACCTTCCGTGTTCGTAACCGTGGCCTGAACCTGGAGAGATACCTTGGACCATCCGAACTCTCCGAAATGTTACAACCTTATGCAAACCTTGCCATTATGCGAACAGGCAAAATGGAACAACAAGAGGGGCTGCTTGTCGAAAAACGGACTGCCGCTGCCGAAACGTGGGTCGATAATCAGGCCGTTGAAATCGTCCTCAATGAGCAGATGGCTCAAGCGACCATCCTCGACGAAATGACGGCCGGGATCCAACAGTATGTTATTCCTCCCGGTAAAACCCGGGTTCAAATTGTAAAAATGGCCTCGACCGACAATGCACTCGAAGGTGATATTGTCGACTTTACAATCCGTTTTGACAATCTAGGTGATCAAGAAGTCGCTGCAGTAACCATTCTGGACAACTTAACTCCTCGTCTTGAATATATCCCCGAGAGTACCGAATGCTCGGTGGAAGCGAATTTTTCAACCTCTGAGAACGCAGGAGGGAGTCTAAAACTTCAATGGATCCTTACCGAGCCATTGAAACCGAGTGAAGGTGGTCTCATCCGCTTCCGTTGCCGTGTCCGTTAAAAAAAGAGGAAAAGAAAAGTTAGCTCGAACCTTGCCAGCCGGGCAACCTCAAATCATAATGGGGCCTGCTATTACACTCTTTTGCCTCGATTTTACTGAAATAATAGACAGATATGGTTGATCGCTGGATTTCTAAACGGACCGAGCATTTTGATAGTTCTGGAATCCGCAGAGTCTTTGACCTTGCGGCAAAAATTGAAAACCCGATTAACCTTTCCATCGGCCAACCCGATTTTGACGTCTCAGATCGGACCAAGGAGGCAGCCTACCGTGCAATAAGGGAGGGTAAAAATGGTTACACTCTAACGCAAGGTATACCACCTCTTAAAACCAAGCTCCAGAAAAAGGTTGACGACGAATTTAACCACGACGACCGTGAGCTTTTTATCTCCTCGGGAACCTCGGGTGGCCTTACTGTAGCGATGTTGTCACTTATCGATCCAGGTGACGAAGTGATCTTGTTCGACCCCTATTTCCTGGTCTATCCATCAATCGTCCGTTTGGCGGGTGGCGTGCCAATCATTATTGATACCCACCCCGATTTTCGAATTGATATTAACGACGTTCAAGAGGCGATCACCGACAAAACCAAGGCAATTATTTTTAACAACCCGAGCAATCCGACCGGTGTCGTCGCTACCGAGGAAGAGGTTCGTGGATTAGCCAACCTAGCAAAAGAAAAAGGGATCGTTTTGATCTCTGACGAAATTTACAGCGATTTCTGCTTTGACGCCCCTTTTGTCTCCCCTGCAAAATATAATGACCAAACCATTGTCGTTACTGGCCTTTCTAAAAGCCATGCCATGACCGGTTGGCGAGTCGGCTTTGTCCATGGCCCCAAGGCCCTCATCGACGCGATGCTACGAATTCAACAATATACATTTGTTTGCGCTCCTCAACCTCTACAATGGGCTGCCGTCGAGGGACTCGATGAAGATCTCACCGATCATATCCACGCTTACCAGAAAAAGCGCGATCTCATCTACAATGGTCTCTCAGATTTGTTGGAAATTGCCCGTCCATGTGGTGCCTTTTATATCTATCCGAAAGCTCCCGGTGGTTCAGGAATCGCCTTTGTCGAAAAGGCGATTAAAAACAAGATCCTTACTATCCCAGGGACAATTTTTAGCAAACACGACTCTCATTTCCGCATCTCGTACGCTGCCTCAAATGAAACACTTGAACAAGGAATCGAGAGCTTAAGAAAACTCATTAAAAGTTAAAAACCTCTGCGATACTCTTTTTTAGAAGGGTCCCAGACTCAGGCCAAAAACCTCTCGGCTAGAAGGAACCTTTTGGGATAATCCGTTTAATAAAGCCACGCGGCCTTAGTGGTGCCAATGAGATTGGCTCGGTAAGATCGGCCTCCAACCTATTTCCAGCTCGGTCACGTCCACGTAGTTGAAAATAAAGCCCACTTGCAAATCCCTGAGGAGGTAACCAGGCATATCGACCTGTTGCGGGTAAATTTTGGGCTACAAGAGCCCACTCTTTCTCATGCTGGCTTCGCACATAAAGTGAGACACTCTTTTCTTCCAAATTTTCATCAACGACCTCCCACGAGAGGACGATCGTGCCCCGCTCACTCTCTTTTCCATAATGGACCGAAGTGATTCTACCCGTCGGTTTTTGAGTATCAAGAAGGACCCAATGATCGGGCTCGGCACCAGGTTTGGGAGAAAGGCCTGAATACCCTCCTACCGTATGAAAAACTATTTTATATCCATAGAGTCCATCGGAGGCATGTTTCCAGATCAGTTTACCAGTCGGGTTTGTATCCGTTTGGACGAGCTGCCATGTTACTCCACGGTCGGCCGTCTGCCATAAACCGACTTTGGCTAAATCACTTAGTGGTAATTCAGATTCGTACTCCAAAACGACCTCTCGGCTGGCAATAGGTGTCGGTAACGAAAAATGGGTGAACTCGTTCGCTTTTGGGAAGTGTTCTTGGATCAAGCCATGTTGCCCCCCTACCCTGTGAGAATCTTCTACCTTGCCAGCATTTTCAACACTCTGACCAAAGTTCTGACCTTCAAGCGTTGATTCTCCTTCCCAATTTCCTTGCCAATTTTGAGTATTTAATCCTTGTGTTCCCTGATTCTGAGCATGCCCGGCGATTTCAGTAATTTCGGGCCAACGAAACGAGATGTCGCCTAGCTCTTGCTCGCCCCCGACCTGAGCATCCAGGAGGTGATTCCCCTGTTGGTTGTTTTGCCCGTCCAGGTTTTGGTGAGAAGAAATATCGTTGGTTAGTGGACGTTGATAGTTGGCTAGTTCACGGTGGTGATCTTTGGCTAAACTCGTTTGGCATTTTGGTGTTTTACGAGCAACCCACCTCTGCGCAGGGAGGCGCTCGGGACTCTCTTTGACCTTAGCCGTAGATAAACCTGAGCTTTCTAATTTGGGCTTTGACAGATATTGGCTCGCGAACTCTCGTTCCATCACCAGACGAAAGGGGTTATCACTACGTCCAGGCGAAATACCTCGATCCTCTCGTAGAGCAACTTTCGGCAATACAATTACTTTCTGAACGGCCTGACGATTACCTGCCTTATCTGCAATTATCGCTTGTAACTCGACCTTCTTTCCAGAGATTTTGGGCCACCAGATGAACTGACCACGAAGTGAATTATCCGTAACGATCTGATCGAGGTTTTTTAAACTTTTCTTTTGGGTACCTGTTTGCCCACTTTGTTGTTGCGGTATTATCCCCGCTATCTCTGCTTCCCCTTGTTCAAGTGTAAACTGACGCCATTGCTCCTTTGCATTCATTCGATAACTGATTTGTAAACTGTGCTGATCCAGATGTTTGTCGGTTGCAAAATAGTTTAAAGCGACCTGCCCCTGAACCCCTAGCTGAAAATCAAAGGTCAGCTCGGGTAATGTTGTGTCGACAATAACCGCAAGCTCAGGTTTAAGGGCATGAATCCGCTGTTGGGAAACTTGAGGTTTCTCTCCTTCAAAGAGGATTTCCGTCGCAAAAAGGTAGACCCCCTCACCCTTTGCCTGAAATCGAAAAGCGCCAGACTCAGGCCCTTTCCGATCGTAAAGATTCCACAGATATCTTTGCGCATTATTTTCGGTGTGATGAACGACATGCGTCTGCCCTTTTTGTTCAAACCAATTTTCTACTGGTCGGGCAAAGTAGAGCTGGACTTCTTGTGGTTTTTTTTGGGCGTAGTGGGGTAACTGAAAAGGGATCGAAAAAAGAGGCTCTTTGAGGTATACCGGTTTTGGCTGGATAAGGCCCGTGGTTATCGGCGACTTTGTGCTTCTGGCGTTCCCCTGCTGAGCCACTGCAAGAGTATCTGTTCCTGCAAAAATTACAAGAAGGAGGAGAAATGTACAAAGGGCTGAAAAAGGACTCAAAAAAGCCAGGTAAAAATTTCGCATAAAACCAGAACCTGCAATGTATCAGGATAAGGAGGAACAGAAAGTATAATAAAGGGACCTCTCCACCCTCTATTATCGGTCTTGATACAGACATTCTGGTAAAAGATGAGCAAGTGACTAAAAGAAGGTGCTAATGGCCTGACATTTGCATTGGTCAGACGAAGAAATTGCGTTAGAGCGACTTTTCGGGGTGGCCGATCCTCTCTGAGAGTTATTTCTGGAAAATTTCATGCTGGACATTCACCACGTGAGAGAGAATAATGAGAGAAAAGGACTTTCCCCATTTTTGAAATAAGGGATCCTCGAAAACTCAAAGACAGAAACGCTCAAAGACAAAGCTAATATGATTCCAGTTCAAAATTTAGCGATTGTAGCCCAAGCAGATTCAATAGTATCTAGATCGCCTTTACTGTTTGCGCTGGTTTGTGTTGTTTTGATTGTTGTCATTATTTTAGGAGTGGTCGTTGTGCTAAGATTTCGGGATTCCATCAGTGAGGGCGGCCTCAGCCCCCAAGAAGTCGGAATTAAATTCAAAGAAATGGCAGAGCGAGGTGACATTAGCCACGAAGAATACCGAACAATAAAACAAGCCACAAAGGATGGGTTTACGGAAGAGGTTTACACGAAGGTAGACCGCGCTGAAGCTGGACTTGAAGAAAGCTAACGTTTCAATTTCGTATGTTGGATGGCTGTTTGACAACTCGGTTTCTAAACTAGATTTCACTAGATTTCTAAACAAGTTTTGATAGATACGTTTAGTAACCGACTGTTAATATAGTCAATTTTACCAAGCTCGACTTACCGCGGACAAGGATGGCCCTTATTGTTAGGTTCATGGGAGCACATGCTACCATAAACCTAAACTATCGAGCAGACACCTGGGATTAGAAGACTTTTGCCGTTGCAATCTTTTAGTTAAAAGAGAGCAAACGACAAGAACACGAGAAAGCCCGAAAGGAGTGTATTCATGCCCGCAGATAGTACAACCGGATCCCGACGAGGGTCTGGCAACCAATCCAAAAAGAATGCCTTTTGTTCATTTTGCCGGAAAAGTTACCGCGATGTAGGTCCGTTGGTCGAAGGACCAGAAGATGTCTATATCTGTGGCGACTGTATCGAATTGTGCCAAACAATTTTGGAACAAGAGAAGAAGCGACGTGATGACTCTGGAGAGCTCTTCTCAAAAATCCCGACTCCACGGGAAATCGTCGCCCATCTTGATGAATACATTATTGGGCAACCCGGTGCAAAAAAGACACTCGCCGTTGCGGTTCACAACCACTTTAAACGGCTTACTCTCGGCTGGGAAGGCTCAGACGTTGAGGTCGAAAAATCGAACATTATGGTCGTCGGGCCGACAGGCTCTGGAAAGACACTTCTTGCCAGGACACTTGCCAAAATTTTAGATGTCCCATTTGCTATCGGTGATGCAACAACCCTCACCGAAGCCGGCTATGTCGGCGAAGATGTGGAGAATTTGTTACTAAAACTCCTTCATGC
>JALCBQ010000136.1 GCA_028066335.1 Pirellulaceae bacterium | reverse complement strand
CTCCATAAGAGCTGGTCGAGTCGTTTGCGCAAAGGGGCCTTCGACCCTAGATTCTATATGGTTTACTTTAATCTTTTTCCCGAGGGAAGGCAAGAGAATAATAAAGAAGTTCGAAAAACTAACACCTCTAATTGCCACATAAGGGGTTGGGTATTTCCGGTTCTGACGGGTTGGCTCTTCTTAAGTGAAAGAGAAATCGAAATAATGTGGCCAAAAATTCGCTAAGCCTTGACAAGAAAACGGTTTAAGAATTCTTCGGTCGACAAGAAGAGGCCCAGGGTTGGCAGTTGGATGAGAAGGTTTTCATGAGGTCCAAAAGTAGAAAAAAACTGCCCCATTGGTTGACCAGGAGCGTTACTTTTAAGCTCAACATAAAAGAGCTTGTCTTGGCGGTCATAAAGATTGCCGGTAACTTGCCAGTGTTCCCCATGAGGAGAATGCCACCAAAAAGCACCGTCGGGTTCACAGTCGAGCAGTGGAAGGGTTTTTAGACGCTCAATTGTTTCTTCAAAAGTAAAGGGAAAAAGAGGGGACGAGGCTTGGCAACTTGTTGCAGTAAAAGGGGTAATTATTTTGTTACCAAGCTTTACAGGACTGGCGAGTTCGATTTCACAAGGATATGGCTGTAGGATAATATGGGTGTCGTCCATCGTTGCTACCATTGGATTATTGAGGGATAATGGGAGCCGTTGTGCTAGGATGCCGTTTTCTCGTGAAAAATGGGGGGGCGTCCAATACTGTAGTAGGTAAAGTTATAGCGTTTCATTTGCTCGGGGTGATACAGATTTCTACCGTCAAAAATAACCGGTTCTGTCATCTCGTTACGAAGAGTTTCAAAGGAAGGGTTTCGAAATTCTCCCCATTCGGTATTAATGGCAAGACAGTCGGCTCCTCGAACTGCATCGGTCGGGTTTTTAGCGTAGGTGAGCCGATCACCATAGACTTGTCGTACATTCTTCATGGCGACGGGGTCATGAACTTGTAGGTGGACACCCCGGTTGAGCAGGCCGTCAATAAGAACAAGAGCAGGCGCTTCCCGAATGTCATCTGTTTTGGGTTTAAAGGAAAGGCCCCATACTGCAACCGTTTTTCCGCGCAGTTGTCCGTGGAAATGGTGCTCAACCTTATGAAGTAGTGTCTCTTTTTGTTGTTGATTCACCTGATGAACCGCTTGCAAAACATGAGGTGCAATTCCGTGTTCATTCGCCGTTTGCGAGAGGGCGAGGACATCTTTGGGAAAACAGCTTCCACCATAACCGACACCGGGGAACATAAAGGCAAAGCCGATCCGCTCATCATGGCCAATCCCACGACGGACCTCGTTAATGTCGGCACCAATTCTTTCGGCAATGTTTGCAATTTCGTTAATAAAGCTGATTTTGGTCGAGAGGAGACAGTTTGCTGTATATTTTGTCAGTTCAGCACTTTCTGGTGACATCGACAAAAACGGTTTATCGGTACGGAGGAATGGTGCGTATAGCTCCTCCAAAATGTGCCGATCTTCTTCTGTTCGAATTCCGACAACGACCCGATCAGGATACTGAAAATCTTGGATGGCTGCCCCTTCTTTGAGGAATTCAGGATTGCTTGCTACGCGGCACTCTTTACCAAGCAGTTTACGAAGGCGGTCATAGATTTTTTGATTCGTGCCGACCGGAACGGTACTTTTAACGACGACGATCGTCTTTTGGCAGAGATGGGGAGCAATCTGATCAACGACGGCCCAAAGGGCGGTCAAGTCGGCTGTCCCCATTTCAGACTGTGGAGTGCCAACGGCTAAAAAAAGGAGATCGGCCTCTGGTGTAGCACTGACAAGATCGGTCGTAAACTGGAGGCGGCCAGACTCAGCATTTCTCTCTACAAGCTCTCCAAGCCCGGGTTCATAAATGGGGATTTCGCCCTGTTTTAGCTGGGCAATTTTTTGAGCGTCGATATCGACACAAGTGACCTCATTACCACTTTCTGCAAAGCATGTTCCAGTGACAAGGCCAACATATCCGGTGCCGACAACAGTGATTTTCATTAGGAGTGAACTTTTCTAGTGTAGGAAGGTCGCAAGATCGAAATTTAAGCTTCTAAAGTCCAGCCATAACTGACGATCGGTGACTGCAAGATTAGTGTGTAAGAACAACACTTTACCGGGTTTTCTCAATTTGTTGCCAATAAGATAGCGTATCAGCGAGTGTTTGGGATAGAGGGATTCGAGGTTTCCATGAGAGAATCTGGCAAAGTTTTTTGGTTGAGGCAATCGCCTCGAACTGAGGCCCTTCTTGTAAGGTTGTAACAGGAGCCTGGCTTTGAGCCAGCTCTTGTAATTGATCAAAAAGATCACCACTTCTTTGAATGATTCCACTGCCGACGTTGTAGATTTCTCCAGATTTTCCACTTTCTGCTAACTGCTGATAAGCTACGACAACATCGCGTACATCGGTAAGGTCTAGGTAGCTATTACGGCAACGGACTGTGAGAGTCTTTTGGTGACAAGCGAGTTGACGTGACCACTCCGAGAGCATAAGGGTCGGTTGCAATCGTGGCCCTGCATGATGAAATGGCCGTACAACAATACCCTTGCCTCCATTTTTTGCAAAATCCAAGACAATTGTTTCAGCCGCCAGTTTTGTTTGAGAGTATCCGTTATGACCAAAAGTTTCGGCCGTTTCATCGACGTAGGCCTCTTGTGAGCGACGCCATTTTTTCCTGTAGACTTGACTGCTGCTAGTAAAGAGAAGGGTCGGGCAGTTGGGCAACAACGTTGCCAGTTCACAGATTCGGTTAGTCCCATGGACGTTTACTTCACTCGCCTCGGTTGATGGCTTAGCTTGGCCACACTGAGCGGGCTGACTCAGAGCACCCAAGTGAAAGATTGTATTCGGCTCGTAGCGAAGAAAAAACTCTTTAAGCTCTTTTGAAGGGGGATGCCGAAGATCCCACGACCATAGTGGCGTTTTTTGAAGGAGTCGATTTTTGACCAAGTGATGCCATTTTCCGGAACGGCTTGAGCCGGCGACTTGGTAGCCACTTTGAAGGAGCTTTTCGGCTAAGAAGGAGCCGGCAAAACCGGTTATGCCAGTGATCCAAGCCTTCATTTGATCGCCCTTTACCAAAAAAGAGTCGCCCCTGGTTGAGGCTTTCGGCCTTTGGCAACGTGCCAAAGTCAGGTAGAGACGTTTGACTGATCCTTTGGTGAGAGTCGAGCAAGGTCGGCTTCAACCATGATTTCGGCTAATTCTTTACAGGAAACCTTGGGGGTCCAGCCAAGCCTCTCTTTTGCTTTCTCCGCATTACCACAAAGATTCACAACATCAGTCGGTCGCAAAAGGGATGAATCGATTTCAACATATCTTTTCCAGTCGAGTCCAACTTTTTCAAAGGCCATTTCAGCAAACTGCTGGACCGAATGTTGTTGGCCCGTTCCAATAACATAGTCGCTTGGTTCTTCTTGTTGAAGCATTTGCCACATCGCTTGAACATAGTCAGCGGCGTAGCCCCAGTCCCGCCTGGCTTCGAGGTTTCCCAAGAATAATTTTTCTTGGAGGCCGAGTTTAATACGTGCAGCAGCTAAAGTGATTTTTCGGGTAACAAACTGTTCTCCACGAAGAGGTGACTCATGATTGAACAGGATTCCGCTACATCCATAAATTCCATAGGCTTCACGGTAGTTCACCGTTGTCCAGTGTCCGTAACACTTTGCAATACCGTAGGGGCTTCTTGGGTGGAATGCGGTCGTTTCATCTTGTGTTTGATCTTTGGTGGCACCAAACATTTCGGAGCTACTCGCTTGATAGAATCGGATGTCGGGCTTGATAATTCGGATCGCTTCAAGCATGCGAGCCACACCGAGCGCTGTTACCTCACCAGTTAAAAGAGGTTGTTCAAAACTCGTTGGGACATAACTCATTGCGGCAAGGTTATAGACCTCGTCGGGCTGACAACGATCCAGAAGGCGAATCAAAGATCCTTGATCAAGAAGGTCGGCCCGATGAATATGCAATCGATCAAGAAAAGGGGCTATTCGCCAAAAGTTATCGGTACTTGAGGGACGCGCCGTTCCATGGACGGTATACCCTTTTTCTAGCAAGAGCTGGCTAAGGTAGGCTCCATCTTGTCCTGTGATTCCAGTGATAAGAGCGGTACGCGTCATCTTTTTATTCAGGTGAGGTAGAGCAAAGGTAGTGAGAAGGGGTTAGTGAAAGTGAATTAGCCATCGGTTGAGCCTTCTGAAGAATCGACAGGGGATTGTGGCTTCGGAGGCTCTGTTGCAATATTTTCTCCAGAGAGGTCACTCGGTTGTGGATTAATGTCTGGCGCTGTCGCTACCTCATCCTCACCATTTTCTTCTTTGGGAAGTCGTACGACGGCAGCGATTTGGTCTTCGTCTTTGAGTCGCATAATACGGACACCCTGAGTATTTCGTCCGACAGTGCTGACATCGGAAGCTCCAAGTCGCTGGAGCTTGCCACCTGTTGTAATGAGTAGTATGTCATCGTTGTCGTCAACACGAACAATTCCGACGACTTTTCCATTTCTTGTCGTCGTTTTAATATCGCGGATCCCTTTACCCCCCCGTCTTTGGGTTCGGTATCGGCTGCTCGAACTAAGCCCTCCGTTCTCTGCAGCTGCCTCTTCAGGTGAACCTTCAGAAGGTTCTTGTTCGTTTGTTTCGTCTTGAGAAAGGTCATTTGCAGCGGCGTTGGGGCCGAACAGAGTCCGCTTGCCAAATCCGTTTTCACAGACGGTCAAGAGTGTTGCATCGGGGTCGGCAACGACCATGCCCACGACACAGTCACCCTCTTTTAAAGCGATTCCACGGACTCCCATAGAATTTCTTCCGACGGCACGAGCGTCATCTTCACGGAACCGGATTGTCATACCACTGTCGGTCGCCAGAACGATTTCATCACCTGGTTTGGTAATCGTTACGTCGATCAATTCGTCGTCATCTCGTAACTTAATAGCGATAATACCACCTTTTTTGGGACGACTATAAGCCTCTAAAAGAGTCTTTTTGACTAAGCCATTTCGGGTTGCCATTGTCATGTAGTGTCCTGGAAGATCAAAGTCTCTTACCGCCCGACAGTCGGCAATCTTCTCACCCTTATCAAGATTCAGTAGCTGGATAATCGCCCTCCCTTTACTGTCTCGATTTCCTTGGGGCAGGTCGTAGACTTTTTCCCAATAGACTTTTCCCTTGTTGGTAAAAAAGAGCATATAAGCGTGAGTACTAGCGACAAAGAGGTGTTCAATGGGATCTTCTGAGTCTGCTTTCGCCCCTTTGAGGCCTGTTCCACCTCGACGCTGTGCCCGATAGACAGTTGTTGGTGTTCGTTTGATATAACCACGGTGGCTAATCGTAACGACCATGTTTTCTTCTTCGATTAAATCTTCGAGATCGATATTGCCAACTTCGGTCGAGTCGATGAGGGTTCGTCGGGGTGATCCGTATTTGTCACGAATTTCAATTAAGTCTTTGCGGATAATCGCTAAAATATTCTCTCTTGAGGAGAGGATGTTTAGAAGGTCTTTGATCTCTTCAAGAAGTTTGTGGTGCTCACCAGAGAGTCGCTCTTGTTCCAGGTTGACAAGTTGGCCCAGGGTCATTTTCAAGATCGCGTCGGCCTGGACACCAGTTAAGTGGTAGTTCTCCTGGATACCATGCTCTTCTTGAAAAAGCTTGAACCCTTCGTCGCCGAGGGCACGGGCCATCATTGAGCTAGGACATTCAACTTCGACAAGGCGGTTTTTGGCTTCGGCCTGGGTCTTGGAGGATCGGATAATCTTAATGATCTGATCGATATCGGCAAGAGCAAGTAAGAGCCCTTCGACGGTATGTTTTCTTTTACGAGCCTTCGCAAGAAGAAATTGGGTCCGGCGACGAATAACGGTGATTCGGTGGCGAAGGTGTTCTTCAAGAATTTCTTTCAGATTCAGAGTTCGCGGCTGGCCATCAACGAGGGCTAGGAGAATAACCGAGAATGTGTCTTGTAAGGGAGAGTATTGGAAAAGTTGGTTCAGGACGACTTCAGGTTCAGCATCTTTTTTCAGTTCGATGATGAGCCGTACAGGTTCTTTTAGGTCGGATTCGTCGCGAATTGCTGAAATTCCGGGTATTCGGCCATCATTGACGAGAGAGGCAATTTTTTCAACAATTCGGTCACGAGATTGTTGATAAGGGATTTCCCGGACTAAAATTTGGGTTCGTTTAGTTGGGGTTGTTATGAACTCCGTTTTGGCCCGAAGGATAATTGGGCAACGGCCTGTGAGGTAGCTTCGCCGAATCCCACTTTGGCCACAAACAATACCACCTGTTGGAAAATCGGGGCCTGGGATAATAGAAAAGAGATCGTAAATGGAAGCCTCAGGATGATCAATGAGATGAATGAGGCCGTTGCAAATTTCTTCGAGGTTATGAGGGGGGATTGAGGTCGCCATCCCAACGGCAATTCCATTGGCTCCGTTGATAAGAAGGTTGGGGAGCTTAGCCGGCAGGACAGTCGGTTCGGTCCGGCTCTCGTCGTAGGTAGGAACAAAGTCGACCGTGTCGAGTTTGATATCTTCGAGCATCAGAGAGGCTAGTGAAGAGAGCCTCGCTTCAGTATATCGCATGGCGGCTGGAGGAAGGCCAGCGATCGAGCCAAAGTTCCCTTGTTTATCGACGAGAACTTCACGCATGTTCCACTCTTGGGCCATACGGACAAGGGTTGGGTAGATGACACTTTCCCCGTGAGGATGGTAGTTTCCACTCGTGTCACCTGAGATTTTCGCACATTTCACCCGATGAGCCCCTGGCGAAAGGTTGAGGTCGTTCATCGCGACAAGAATCCGGCGCTGAGAAGGTTTGAGGCCATCTCGAACGTCGGGGAGAGCACGACTAACGATGACACTCATAGCATAAGTCAGGTAGCTATCCTTCAGCTCTTGTTCGATAGGAAGGTCGATTAGTTGGGTGCCAGGGTTATTAGCAGGGTCGTTG
>JALCBQ010000135.1 GCA_028066335.1 Pirellulaceae bacterium | reverse complement strand
GCTTGAGAAAGCTCGCCTGGGTTCCAGTCGTTCCTTTAGTACTTCGAAACTTCAGCGAAGATATTCGGTGCTCAATTTCTTGAAGGTCCAAAACAAGGTCATATGCCCACAACGAGGCACGTCGTCCAACAGTCGTCGGTTGTGCCGGCTGAAAATGGGTAAACCCTAAGCAAGGGAGAGTTCGATGTTCTTTGGCAAAGTTGCTAAGGGCAACGATCGTTTGCGCTAACCGTTTAGCGACAAGCTCAAGGCTCTCTCGCAAAAGAAGGAGGTCGGTATTATCTGTAACAAAACAGCTGGTGGCACCGAGGTGAATAATACCGGCCGCTTTCGGGGCAACCTCTCCATAAGTATGGATATGTGCCATAACATCGTGGCGAAACTTCTTTTCATATTCGGCCGCTTTTTCAAAATTGATATTCTCTAAATTGTTCTCAAGCTCTGTGAGCTGTTCGTTGGATATTTCGAGCCCAAGTTCTTGCTGAGATTTAGCCAAGGCAAGCCAAAGCCTCCGCCAAGTAGAAAACTTTTTCTGCGGACTCCAAAGATGGCTCATTTCACTCGAAGCGTACCGACTTGTAAGTGGGTTTTCGTAATTTCCAAGAGGAGTATCCATGACGGTTTGGTTCTTTTTAGCAAGGGAGTGAAAGTTTATCTATCGTTGAGAATAGATCTTGCCAGAAAATAGCAACTTATACAGCCCCATAATGTACCGGAGGCTAACCGTTGAACAAGCCGTTTACAACAGTTTCTCTCTATTTCTTAGTTGAATCCTTCCCTGATGAATTCCTAGATAAGAGACGCTTGTCCTTTATTAAAAGCAATTTCTCCTGAAACCGTAAATGATTTTCCTCAAGGAAGAATAAAAACCTCGCTGATTTTTATTTATGGAAAATAAGACGCACTAAGGGTGTATCTAAATCGTTATTATTGGTATAAAAAGAATGGATTTCTTTTATAAAGGACGTGTCTTGTGCTAAAGGTTTTCATCTCACTAGCAATCGTAATCTCTTTTATAAAAAGATACTTAGAGAGGTTAACCAGATTTAGCCAATCAATTTTCAGCATATTCATCAAAGAGAGTGACGATATTTTGAAAATTTTGCGTTATATTGTATTTTCTCTTAGCAACTGCTGTATTAAATTCTTCCTTAACAGGTTTTTTGACAGGCTTGTGCCTACAATATCTTCAAGAAAGTAACGTCTAGTGAGGTATTCATTTCGTCTGGCAGAGTTATTAGGCCATGTTCCTGATCCTAGAAAGCGTCCCGGCACGACGAAGGCGATCGTCGAATATACAGGGCTTGATCGTCATCAAGTCGCCGCTCTTCTGAAGAATGAGGTCAAGTACATACCACTCAAGGCTCTTTCGCGGCTCTGTGATTACCTTATTGAAAATGGCCACGCAACGGCCGAGCAACTACCAGGAGCCCTTTTTGCGATTGAACCGGAAAGTTTTTGGGAGCTTTTGGCACGGCGCAAGCGTCTAGAGATCTGCCTCGGTGTTCGCCAGGCCGACCCTCAAAACAGTACAGAAGGGGCTTGGGTCGTCGCTTCGGATTCGCTACTTATGGGGGAACTACTCAACGGAGTTTCAACGTTGGGGGGGACAGCCAAATTTACGTCTCTTTATAATGGGGAGTCCGATGATGAAAATGGAGTTGTTGAAGGCAAAAGCCCACACCCTGACCATCTCAATCAAACGCTTGTCTGGGCCCCCGATCAGGGATCCCAAGACGAGGTACAATCACGAGCCAGGGAGGTCTATACCCGTTTCGAAGAGACGAATGCAGACCGTGCACTCGTCTGTCTTGGAAGTATTAAAAGCAACCCACTTGTCGACCTTGTCCTTGCTGATACGTTTGGTTGCAAACCTTTTGAAAGTCAAGATAACGTAGCATTACCCGAGGATCGTTCCTGCCCGATCTACCTGAAATATCGCAAAACCGACCCACAGCCTGTCGCCTGTAGTGCTGGCACTCAACTTTCACAAAAGAATAAGGGAAAAGAACCGGGGCTCTACTACGAACAGACTGATGGAACATGGGCCCACTGTCGCTGGGATGAACCAGGCAAAGATACCGCATTTGTCTTTTATAATTATCGTGAATCATTAGGACGGCTTGATATGTTGCTCGGCGGTTTTTCCGGGCGAGCAACTCGATTGCTTGCAAAAACACTTGCTAATCGCGCAATTGAGTTTTGGCCACCTGTTTATAGTGGTCAAGGAATGACAATAGGGGCTTTTATTGTCGAATACACAATTGAAAACGATGGAGAGAGTAAGCGAGATATCTTGCGAACCGACTTTTCGGCGACAACAAAAGTCATTCCTCTTGCAGAAAATGTGATTGCTCGTCGTCTCCTTGGTCGCTAGCCTTAGAAGTTACCGCCATAAAATGCGATATGAAGAAACCAAACTACTCGGTGGAGAAATGCTCCTTCGCATTTCCACGAAACCCATCTGAGGTCTGTGAACCGCTATGTCTCTTCGTATTCATGGCCAGAAGGCAAGCTTTCTAAGGAGAAGCCTAGGCGATACAACTTATGCTCGATATTGCGGATTTTTCTTTTTCTAGAGCAAGTTTGCTTTATCAGTTGCATCAAGATTAAAAATTGCTATTCTAGTCAGTGTGTATCTCGCAGATATTTTATAACCGGTATCCACTGATGTTATTCAGCGAGATTCTTGTTTTTATTCCCACCTATTCTGGAGGGCCTTTTCAATGAAACGCCGTTTGATCCTCTCTGGCCTTTGCTTACTCTCGATTGTAAGTACCACCTTTGCACAAGGTGATACCGACGTTGTTAAGCAAATTATCAACGAAGGCAAGACCAACAACCAAGTTTGGGAACACCTTACCGACTTGAGTACAAACATTGGGCCTCGGCTTACTGGCTCAACCGCAGGCGCCCAGGCAAACCTTTGGGCTGCCAACAAGCTTCGAAGTTTCGGTCTTAAAAATGTCCATCTTCACAAATGGGGTGAAATCCCAGTCCGTTTTGACCGCGGTCCCAGCCACGCTAAAATGATAGCGCCGGTCGAACGTGATTTTGAATTCACAACGAACTCCTGGTCTGCTGGTACCGACGGTACCGTCCGAGGCATTGTCCTCCCGGAACCCAAAACTCTTGAAGAACTCAACGCACTCAAAGACAAACTTCCGGGGGCTTGGATTCTTAAAGAATCTCGTGGCCGCCGTCTTGGGCCTAGTGGTCGCCGACGTCGTGGCGGTGGTGAATCGGAGTCGGAACAAACTGGTGAAAAACCATTAAGCCTCATTATTGCCGAACGTCTTAGTGCAGGTGGTGTCGCTGGTTCTATCGTTAGCTCCGGTTCTGAAATTGTCCAAACCTCTGCTATTCGTAATTGGAGAAGCCTAGATTTCAACGATCTACCAACAGATGTTTCAATTACCGTGCGTGAGAGTGACTTCGATGCCATCAAGGCAAACCTAGATTCTGGCGAAACAGTCGAAGTCGAAGTCAACGCGAACAATCAATTTCTCGAAGGACCAATCCCTGTTTATAACACCATTGGCGAAATTCCGGGAACCGAATTCCCCGATGAAGTTGTCGTCATTTCGGCTCATATCGATAGTTGGGACGGCCCTGGTTCCAGTGGTACCCAAGACAACGGAACTGGCTCGTGTGTTACCATTGAAGCGGCCCGCATTTTAGCCGCCGTCGGTGCCAAACCACGCCGTACAATTCGTTTCTGCCTATGGACTGGTGAAGAACAGGGGCTCCTTGGTTCACGTGCTTATGTGGAATCGCTCTCCGATGAGGAAAGAGCAAAAATTTCAGTTTGTTTTGTCGACGACGGCGGCACGAACTATCAAGGTGCTATCACTTGCTTGGAGTCACAGCGTGAAATATTCGAAGAAGCGACTGCGGCAGTTACCCAATCTTTCCCCGATATGCCTGTAAAAATCATTGCTGTCGACAAAATTCCCCGTGGTGGCGCAAGTGACCACGCCTCTTTCATCGAGGTTGGTATCCCTGGTTTCTTCTGGAGAGAAGATGGTATGGGTGGACGCGAAGGCAAAAACTATAGATTTGTCTGGCATACGCAAAATGATACTCTTCGCTATGCTGTCCCTGGTTACCTTGTCCAGTCTTCAACGAACTCGGCCGTTACAGCGTACAATCTCGCCATGGCTGATTCGCTCGTGCCACGTGAGAAAACAGAAGAGCCTCAAAAGTAAGTCTTGCATATATAAAAATCAGAGAGAGAATGTTCCACGAGAGGGAAATTCTCGAGTTTAAGATTATTTATTCCTTTGGGCCCTCTGTCTTCTCTTTCTCTTATTTTAAATAAAAATAGGTCCACCGTTTCCTTGACGGTGGGCCTATTTTTTGTCTACCAAATCCACCCCGTACCTTAAACTTCTTATTTTTATAAATTCTGAAATGTCACTTATTAAAGAACAACAAAGCAAACAAACGGCTTCGACCGTCCTCGCAATGCGTCCTAAAGTTTTTCACTACACCGATGAAGCAGCCGAGAGCAACTCATTCATGCGGTCGACGACATTAAGCCATCAAGAGCAGCTAAAAACTGCTCTAAACGAGTTTGATCATTTTGTTGAAACGTTGCAGAAAAAAGATATCGACCTTCTGGTCTATCAAGCAAAAAACGAGTCAGCAGCGACCATTTTCCCAAATAACTGGTTTACGACCCATACTGACGGCCGTCTTGTTCTTTATCCTATGGCTGTTACTCACCGTCGTCTTGAACGAGAGAAAAAGTTGTACGAACGATTCCTCCTACAAAATAATTTTTCAGTCTCAGAAATTCTTGACTGGACTCATTACGAAAATGAGGGACTCTTTTTAGAAGGGACAGGTAGTCTCGTTTTAGATCGACAGAATCGGGTAGCCTATGCCTCTCTTTCTCCACGGGCAAACCACAAACTTCTTGAGAAATTTTCTCAGTGTTTTGGGTACCACCTTGTCAGTTTTGAGGCCTTCGACCAAACGAAAAAGTCAATTTATCACACAAACGTAATGATGAGTGTTGGGCAAAAAATGGCCGTTGTCACACTTCCCGCAATTTCTAATCTGAAAGAAAAAAATGAGTTGCTAGCCTCGTTTGAAAAGAGTGGCCTAGAGGTCATCAACCTCTCCTTCGAACAAATGGATCAGTTTTGTGGCAATGTTCTTGAAGTTCAGTCGAAATCAGGTGAGCCAGTTTTGGTAATGTCTGAAAGGGCATATCGCCATTTTTCGAAAGCTCAAATGGCAGTCCTTGAAAAACATGTCACCCCTCTTTTTTCACCGATTCCATCAATTGAAACTTTCTCTGGAGGTGGTACACGTTGTATGCTTGCAGAAATATTTTTACCACGAGTGGAAAATCAAGAGACCTAAAGAAAGGCCAGAAATAAAAAAACCTACTGTGAATAAAAGGGCTAAAGGACCATAGCTCGCTCGTTACCTGGAGATTTCAACTAGGAGGTTTTATCGTCGATATAGCGTTCGAGATTCCATCCATTGGGAAGCTCAACATCTTTGAGAACAACAGGAATTCCATCACGAATCATGCAAGAGGTTCCTGAAAGCTCCTCGTAAATGTTTTTTTTATTATGGATTTCGACCTCGGCACCAATACGGCAATTTTTATCGATAATAGCCCCCTGGATGCGGCTGTTTTCTCCAATTCCCAGTGGAATAACAGGACGTTGCTCTTCGTATTGAAAGTGTTGTTCCTTGTCGTAGTAATCGGCTCCCATAACGACCGAATCACGGATGGTAACCCCCGGGCCTATTATACTACGAGAGCCGATGATGCTGTTTTCAATAAGGGTTCCTTTTGCAATATCACATCCTTCAGCGACAAGGCTGTTTTTGATCGTGACGTCTTCAAAACGAGAAGGAGCTAGTATGCGTGGTCGGGTGTAGATCGGTGTTTCCGTTGCGATCAACTCAAAAAGAGCATTCTTACTGGCAAGGTGTAAATTCGCTTCGTAAAAGGCGCGGACTGTGCCAATATCTTCCCAGTATCCATCAAAAGGATAAAGCTGAACATGTGAATCTTGAATTGAAGAGGGAAAAACTTCTTTACCAAAATCTTGACAATCAGTACTGGTAAGAACCTCGAACAACTTCTTGCGGTTAAAGAGATAAATACCCATGCTTGCAATACAATCTCGGTCTTGGTGCGCAAGTCCTTGCTGGGTAATCCACTCAGGTGGCATGGCCATTCGACCAATTTCTTCGTTGAGCTGCGGCTTTTCAGCGAAGTCAATAACTCGCCCTGTCTCGTTGAGTTTCATTATTCCTAGTGAAGAGGCATGGTGCCGCGAAACAGGTATACCTGCAATAGTAATGTCAGCACTTGTCTGCTTGTGCGTTTTAAGCATTTCTCGGAAATCCATCCTGTAAAGCTGATCACCCGAAAGGATTAAAACATACTCAATCTCAGGATCTTGTAGATCTCGCAGGTTTTTGCGAACAGCGTCTGCTGTCCCCTGATACCAATCAGCCCCTGTTTCCTGGGTCGTTTGTTGTGCAGCCAAGATGTCAACAAAGCCATTGTCGAAGCGGTCAAAGCGATAACTGTGTTGAATATGTCGATGAAGGCTTGTCGACATGAACTGTGTTAGAAGATAGATCTGTTTAATACCACTATTAAGACAGTTTGAAAGTGGTATATCAATCAGACGATATTTTCCGGCAAGTGGGACAGCCGGTTTTGCTCGGTCTCGGGTAAGAGGAAAAAGACGAGTCCCGCGACCACCCCCTAATACAAGTGCAATGATGTTCGACATGGTCTCTCCATAATTTCAAAGATGTTCGAAGTGTCAAACAATAGGCCTCACCCAAAACTCGCAATGTCCTAAGCCTCAGAACCAGAGACGAGGTAGTGTGACAAAGGCTATTCGATGGCTAAGCAGAATACATTTTAGTGTGTTTTTCAATCCATCTATAACCTTGATTTTAGCCGATTACTCTCAACAAGCGTAGACGGT
>JALCBQ010000134.1 GCA_028066335.1 Pirellulaceae bacterium | reverse complement strand
GTTTTGCGTGGTCTTCCCGTGAAGGAACATTCAAATCTTCTAAACGCAAATCGTCCCTGTTGTCGCTCTCAGTCGGCGTATAAGCGAGGAACCCTTCAGACTCACCCAGCTCTTCCTTGCCTTTATTCTCTCCTTCGTTATTCTCTTGAGCCATCTTAATCTACACCCCTTCCACTTCAAGTTAGCAATGGTCTTTATGTGGGGAAAGTCCCCTGCCTCAAAAACGGAAAAACCACCCGTATTTAGGTGCTTTTCCCACCTGATATGGGCAGAAAAACGACCTCATTTCGACCATTTTCTTAACAATTTTCTGTAAAAAAGGGGCCGTTGTGAACAATAAAGAGGCCCAAAAGCGCCAAACATTAGCTCATAATCGTCTCGATTTTATCTTGTAAATCGTTGACGAGTTCTCGAAGTGTGAGGACCTCATTCTCCAATTCGCTAATGCGCCCCTTCATCTCTTGAATCGCCTTTTTATCCTCGTTAGCCTCTTTACCCGAGAGAGTGAACCTCTCTTCACTTATCAAGTCGCCTCCATCTTGCCAGTCATTTCCATCCGACGAAAGTACCTTGGCAATGTCGCCCTGAGGACTCCGTTCAGAAGAGCCGACTACCGAAAATTTTTCGTCTAATCGTTTTTGCTCCTCTGGTAAGTATAAATTATGAGAAACCATTTGGCCACGACCGGGCGGTGTCAACTCCTGTACAAGCCCTTTTTGAAGAAGGGTTTTCAAAATCTCTTTGAGGTCGGCTTGAGTAGCAATCTTTTCCATGCGGCTGGCACGTGCACGCAAGTCACCCAGCGTCTGCTCTCCACGCAATAATAACTCGGCCATTACGGCCATCTCTACCTTCTCAACCCCTAGCCACTCATAAAGGCCGTGTCGATATTTCAATGCCCGCCCATCGCCATGAACTTCAAAACAGGCTCCCATTTCACGCAATTCTTCGAGGATCTCTTCTACCTGATCACCGTCAAAACTCATGTTCGGCGATCGGTTCGACTTTTGATTTGCCCCAGTAACAATCCCATTGATTGTCAAAGGATACTGGGCAGGTGTCGTCTTTGCTTTTTCGACTAAAACACCGGCGACTCGGCGACCTTTTGCAGAAAGGGATCGCCATTTCTTGTCCTCTTCTCGATTTGTTTCCAGGTCGAATTCAGTCATTTTCTATCCTTTGTAGTTTTCTATTTTACACAATACCATTTTGGTTATCCCTTTTTTCCTGGGATTTTGCGTTTGCCAAAAAAACGATCAGTGTCGATAACAGCTCACCGACAACAGGTGCGGTAGCTTTGGCGACCTCCAAAACATGGTCCGACTCGATTTCGGTCTGGTCAAAGAGGTGAACTTTGTTCGTAATGACCGACAAGGCGATCGTTTCCAGCCCAAGTCGGTACGCCTCCTCTGCTTCGAAGACGGTCGACATACCGATACAATCACCGACCATTGCGTACATTTTTGCTTCAGCTGGTGTCTCATAATTTGGCCCATCCACCCCGATATAAGTTCCACGATGTAGCTTATTCCGAACCAGTGCACTCCAAGGCTCCTCTCCCTCTTTAGCATGCTTCCACAAAAAATCGATCAATCGCTCTGAATAAACTCGTCCCTCTTGAGAGTGTTCCTTTTTTTGCAGCGGCTCTTCTTGCCAACCTTTTTTTTCTGTTAGCTCATAATAACGTCTAAGGAGGATCGCTAAAGGTTTTTCTCTCATTAATGCTTGCTCTTTTAGCCGAGATCCCAAAAGGCCGAGGTGACGATCGGTCAAAACAACATCGCCGACCTGGTGGTCACTTTTTAGAGCCCCACTTGCGTTGGTTTGTATAAGTACCCTGCCACCGAGTTCCTTCAATAAAGCGACTGGCCGAAGAATGACCTCCTTAGCGACCCCTTCGTAGATATGGGAGCGCCCCTGAAAGAGAAGAACAGGGACCTCTAGTTCGGCAGATCGATAGACAGCACAAAGTAATCTTCCCCGGTGACCGGCCGCAGTCGAAGACAAAAACCCGGGAAGGTCGGCGTAGTTGATCGCCGCCTCAACCTCAAAATGATCGGCCAAACTCCCCATGCCACTACCCAAAATAACCCCAATGCGGGGTACCCGGGTAAAGTAACGAGCGACTTTTTCGGCGGCACGTTGCGTCAAAACACGATCCTTCTTTGACGATTCTTTAAAAATCAAAGGAGACTTCCTGAAAGGTAACCAGAAGGTAAATTGCCGGAGAGCGCCCCCTCTAATAACCATTTGCCCAGGTCGAAACAAAGCCTCTCTCTACACCTGCTTATCCGTTAGGGTCAACCGAGAGTTAGCTCTTGTACCGAACTAGCCACAACCGGTAGAGAGGTTCGCCGCTTCAGCCTCCAAAATGCCTAAAACAAGGGTGCGAAGTTTTGGCTCGGCTGCTCCGGCAATTGCGATGATCTCTTCCACAACAGCTGGTTTGAGAGCATCGGGCAGGCACATGTCGGTAATGATTGAAAGACCGACAACACGTAACCCGGCATGGACTGCGACCAGAACCTCCGGCACAGTCGACATACCGACAGCGTCAGCACCGATCGTCCGTAAAAAACGATACTCGGCCCGAGTTTCAAGATTTGGACCAGCGACGGCAACAAAGACCCCTTTATGAGCGACAATTCCTTCGTTTCGTGCAATTTCAAGGGTGGTATCGACTAACTTTTGCTCAAAAGGCTCACACATATCGGGGAAACGGGGACCGAGACGGTCGTCATTGATACCGATAAGTGGATTGTCACCCATAAGGTTGATCTGATCTTCGATAACCATAATGTCACCACAGTTGAAATAGGGGTTCATCCCTCCACTCGCATTGGAAACGACCAATAATTCTGCCCCCAGTGCTTTCATAATTCGTACTGGCAGAGTAATCGCCTTTAGCGAGTACCCCTCATACATGTGAAGTCGCCCTTCCATGGCCATAACGGGTACCCCCTTGAGCATACCGCAAACGAGCCGGCCACGATGGCTTGTTGCCGTCGATTTTGGAAAATGTGGAATATCTTCGTATTCGAGAGTCGCCTCAACCTCAATCTGCTCGACAAGGCTACCCAGGCCCGTTCCCAGAATAATCCCAGCGTGTGGTTTTTTACTCCAAACCGATCGAATTTTCTCGGTTGCCTCTTCGATTTGTTGATAGAGCTCAAGCATGAGTGAATTGACTTTCGAATAGCTGTTAGAGATATTGTATCAATACCTGCAATCAATTAGAGGTAAATAACACCCCACTTTTCCGTGGTGCCAGATTCACCATTGATCGCGCGGCGACCTCCTCCTTATTTTTCCAAAAGAGACCAACAAGAAATGGCCTAGGCAGAAGAAGGACAAGCAAAACAGCCTAACGGGTTTAAGGTGTTAAAACAAGTGGCCAACGTCGATTTTCGGCTATTTCTTCTTCTCGAAAAAAGAGAAATGGACTAACGGGCACCAAGTACTTTTAGACCTTGTTGATAGATCGCTTCGGTCGCACTCGTTCCGATGCGGTCGGCACCAGCACCAAGGAATTGATTCACCTTTTTCCAGGTCGTTATTCCCCCCGAAGCTTTGATTCTGGGATTCCCCTGGCAAATCTCTCGCATGAGAGCGACGACACGAGAAGTCGCTCCTGGTTTTTCAACACGACCTGTTTGTTGATTTCGAATATAGTCAAAACCGGTTGAGGTCTTCACATAGTCGACCTGGCAATCAGCACAAATTTCGGCGAGGTGACGAATCTGAGAGTCCTTCAAATAGGTCGTTTCAAAAATGACCTTGAGCAAGGGGAGAGACCCAAATGGTCGCTCATGTTGATGGACTCGCTCGGTCATCGATGCAATCTCATGGCCGATAGCCTCCCACGCTCCTTGGTGGACATCTCCCAGATTAACGACCATATCGATTTCGGTCGCCCCTTGCTCAAGTGCAAGGGCCGTTTCGGCGAGCTTAATCTCGGTACAATTCGCCCCGTGCGGAAAACCGACAACAGTACAGATCGCCGGTAACTCTAAAGGGGCTATCCTCTCTTCTGACCCATCCTTGTTTGCCGGTTTTTTTGTGGCTGGGTCAGCTTGGTTTAAATCGAATAGTGACGAGAGAGTTTTTCGAGCAAAAGCGACATGCGAAGGCTTCACACAAAAGGCAGCGACCTGCCGAAGAAGGGCGATTTGTGCCCCCTCGTAGACCTCTTTTTCTGTCGCCGTCTGCCCAAGGACCGAGTGGTCTATTTTCGCCATAACGGCACCCAGTAGAGACTCGATTTTGGGATCAATCATAACGGCGCCTGGAGGTTTGTCTTTTGACATAAAAGAGACGACCCTTTTCCTTGAGAAATAAAAAGAGGGGGCAAGGAAACAGACCATTTAATACAAACAAAAGAGAGCGACACTACTTGATCTCGACTTGATCGCTAACGTTCCCCTCTTTTTTATCAACCTGCTTCTCACCGTCCCCTTGATCAACCTTCTCTTTGTCTGATCTCTCGTTATCCGATTTCTCTTTGTCGACCTTGACTTCTTCGTTCTCTTGCGTTTCTTTGTCACCACTCTTTGTCTGATCGTCTTTTATCTGATCTGTTTGATCATCTGTATTGACATCGTCGTTTGAAGGTTCATCCGAAGGTAATTTATCCGTCTCTTGAGGCTCTTGTTGCTGACTTTCAGGGCCCGTTGCAATGTAGGCAGCCGTTCCAACGCCACCACCGGCCAACAGAGCCGTTAATAAAGCGACAACAAGAAACCGCTTTCCTTCGGACATTTTAAAGAGTGAAAATAGTAACAGCGGCAAGAGAGAGGCCAAAACAGGAGCATAGACAAACCAGGGCAAATCGGCCCCACCCTCTTTAAAAAATGCGGTCGGCACGAGCAGGCAGACCAATAACGTTGCAAAGATCACACCGCCACCACCGGCAAGATGTTTTTGCGGCCGACTAAGTGCGACGAGGGCCACTCCTAACATCGCTGAGGCGACCGATCCCATCATGAGCGAGGCAGAGACCGACGCATCGAGGTATAAAACGGCCGATCCACCAGCCCCTGTAATGAAGAAGGTTGTCGGCACCAAAAGGCCAGGATTGGCCGCATTGACAAATTCGACCAAAGACCATAAAACCAAAAGTGAAAAAGTATAGATTAAAACTTGTCGAAAGTACTGTCTCTCCTGAGTTTGAAGATCGGGTCCAGCAGCGGCCTGTGCAACAGCCTCGGCCTTATCAGCCTCTTGTTTTTCCTCTTTAAGACTACCTAGAAGGTCAAGTGCCGAAATCGTTTCTTCTTTTTCATCTTGTTTTTTTTCCTGTTTATCATCTTGGGCTTGTTGTTTTTCGCCTTGGCTTTCTTGTTCTTCTTTTTTTTCTGTCACCTCTTTCTCTTGTGCCTTCTTCTCCTGGCCCGACTCGTAAGAGGTCAGGGTGATCGGCCAGCGGTCTGAGCCTTCTGGATAGTGAACAATTTTTTCTGAAGAAATCAATCCCTTACCGACCTGCGAAGCCTCTTGACTCTCACTCTTTTCCTCACCGGACTCATCAGAATTATTTTCTGGTTCTTCAAACTGTTTGACGATCGTATCGAGGCGCCAAAGCCCCCAGGGGTTCTCTTGATAACCAGTCGGGATATCGACCAATAGCCAACCGATAAGGAGGGCCAAGCCAAGACGCAACCCCCAGGCAGAGAGACGACCAATGAGCGACTCAGGGACCTTCAGACCAAAGAACAGAATGAGAAAACTAACAAAAGGGAGCCAGTTCGGTATATGGGTCGCCCCTTCAAGAGGGTTGATCGAAAACTCGGAACTGATGCCAACATAGTCGAAAGCGATAAACGAAGTCCAAAGGGCAGCAACGATAGCAAACCCGCCTCCAATTTTTTGTCCAAACTCAGAATCTTCACCACTGTAAAGGACTGAAACCAAAAGAGCGACCAACATCGGCATGAGAAAAGCAAACAGAAAAGGATTCGCCTCAAGCTGATGTTCGTAATAAAATCTAACTAAAGTTTCCATGGGAACAGTCCTCTTTTTGTAGGAGAGTTGAGGAGGTGGGGGGGGAGGAAGGTTATCTCACTTGGAGCTGACTACCCAAAAATCTGCTGATGAGTATTCCCACCATTTCTTTGGACAGGCCTATTTCAGGGGAACAAACTCCCTCTGTCCTGAGCCCCTATCGTTCAACATTGATTGTTTATTGATTGTTTCCTCGCAACGCCCTTTAATCGTATGACTCCACTGAAAAAACTTACCACCCTGAAAAGGCGGTCAATCCAGACAAATTAAAAGGCGAAATTCAGGCAATGGGTCTAAAACCGTCTATTTTAGCCGTTTTAAAAGCAATAGCCATAAAAAAAGGCAGAGAACGCTCCCTGCCTTAGTGACACCTTTACTATTTACAGTCTATCGACATCCTCAAAACAGTTACTTTTTCGTTTCTGCTCGAGATGCCTTCAAATCGATCGTTACAGGTACATTTTTATCGATTTTGCTGGTTCCATAGGTGATCCCAAACTGTGTCCTGTCAAGATTCAGGGTCCCCTTGATCGTTACCTCTTTTTCACCAATGACGACCGTTACCGGCACCTGAATCTCTTTTTCGACCTCTTTAATTTTCATTTTTCCGGCGAGGGTATAAGCCCCCTCTTTTTCGCCTTTGGTGATTTTTGTCGAATGAAATGAGGCACTCTCGTATTTGTCAACTTCAAAGAAGTCGGCGTTTTTGAGGTGGCCCGTCAAGCCACGTGAGTCAGAGGTGATCGACTTCATATCGATCAGAACAGCAAGGCTACTCTTGGTAAAGTCCTCTTTATCCAAGGCCAAGACTCCACTGAACTTTTCAAATCCTCCTTCGTGTCCCTTTTCAGCACCGACATTCGACCCAACGAAGGTAATTTTGGACCCCTCATTTGAGAACTTGAATTCATCAGCACCACGGGCCACTTGCCCGTTTACCAATGTGGCAAATACAACAACGGTCAAAAGAAGGGTAAATATTTTTGTCCCTGCAAATAAAATCTCGTTTTTTCGCATAAAAGCACCTG
>JALCBQ010000133.1 GCA_028066335.1 Pirellulaceae bacterium | reverse complement strand
GTTTGAGCCTTAAGCTTGAGCAACAGCTTGTCGATTGTATCGATTTGTTGGTCGGAAGTATTAAAACAGGGTCGAGTCTACAAGTAAGTTGGGATTCCATGACTACCCAAATAAAAAAGCCGTTAAAGCCCATTTTAACCGATCTCGCAAACCGAGTTCGTCTAGGAGACAGCCCGCAAGCCGAAATGGAACGCTTAGCGGTTCAGGTTCCCATTGAAACTTTTATCTTGTTTGCCACAACACTTAAGGTTCACTGGAACATGGGTGGCGGTTTAGCGACCGCCTTAGCCGGGATTGCAAGAACTGTTCGAGATCGAATCGAAATTAGCAGAAAGCTTCATGCAAATACCGTTCAGGCACAATTCTCGGTCTTTATCGTTCTTATTGTCACTTACCTTATCGCTGGGACAGTGTGGGTAATGAATGGTGAACATCTACGAGAATTTTTAGAATCAACAGTCGCTGCCTACCTAGTTTCTGGGTCGATTATTTTGCAGGCAATCGGGATTCTATGGATGCGAAAATTAAGTCAAATGCGGTTTTAACTAGCTAGATTAAGAACATGTTATTTTTTTGGTTTGCCGTTGGAAGTGTAATACTCGCCTTGATCATAATGCTTAGTTTGCATTTTATGAGACGGGCAAGCGCAAGTAGTCGGCTGGGACATTTTGCCAAGCCTGAGGAGAACCGCGTAGAAAATGTCTCTGCCACTTCTTCCCCGAATATCCTCACAATGTGGCTTATACGAGCCGGATTCAGCTCACCTCAAGCCCCTGTCTGGTTTGTGCTAACGACATTTTTAGGGCTCATTTTGGGAGGGACCTTTGTAGCGTTTTGGATGCAGTTGGAATACGTCCAAGTCACTCTTTTAGAACAATCTTTTTTGGGAGAAAATATTGTTCCGATTATTCAGCCGCTCATAGCGCTGGCCCCGTGGGTATTCGCTCTTACTCTCACGTTACTACCGTTTTTGTATGTCCGTAAGTGTCGAAGGCGCCGCATTGCAGAGATAGAACAAGATCTACCTCTCGTCCTCGATTTATTAGCAACGATTGTCTCATCAGGAGGTAGCCTCGATAGCGCCATCTCGAATTTGCTAAGTACCCCCCTTGGCGAACGGCCACTGTTACAGGAACTTCGAAAAACACAATGGGAAATGTTAGCAGGATTCTCACGGCTAGAAGTCTTAAGGCGGCTTCAACAACGAATTGACATCATGTCTGTTTCAATTTGGGTATCCGCATTGATTCAAGCAGATCAGCTCGGAATGAGCTTGAACAACGTATTGTTGCAACAAGCGACAGACCTTAGAAGCAGAAGGCGCGAGCGAGCAAATGCTTTCACTGCCTCCTTGGCTGTAAAACTCATGCTACCTATGGTTGCGTGTTTTCTTCCATCCCTTTTTATCTGGATCCTCGGACCAGTATTTTGGCAATTTTTCGAAATTGCAGATACCATTCTCAAAACCCAGGGATTGTAAATCTTGCCATTTGTACAGAATATATCGATCGATTGATTATTAGTATGAAGATAATAATCGCTACAGTCGATACCTTATGAAGGTCAGGCACTACACTTCATCACTAGTTTTTCTTGAAAATACAGAGCATTCTAAACGAGTTAAGCTTTAGTTTGGTTTAATCTCAACGAAATTAGTGGCCCCTCTCAAAAACATGGCCAGACCAATTATGCAATACAAATATAGCAAAATTATCACCAAATTTTGTTTCAACTTACGCACTTTAAAGAGTCTGCGATCTTTTTCCCTTGTTCCACGAAATGTCTATAAATTTGGGGGTTTTTGTCTAAACTCCGCAGTTTTCTCTCCCTTTTTTGCAATACGGGTAATCTCTCTTTTGGCTTTTTGTGCTCTATCGCTCCAGCTAGAGCTGCACGCACAACAGAGCCCACCTTACCTTCAAGGTACCGAGACCCAGCGATTTCTGAACCAACCTGTGAATGAATTCAGGAATGTTCAGAATCAACCACCAAACCTACCGTGGCAGAACAAAATTCGCATCGCTCAAGTTTCTCAAAGAGGGACTTTTGAACCAAAAGATTCAACAGGTAGCGCATCGATGGCCAGAGCTTCGCAGGATGGCCCGCAATATCGTTTGCCACTACTTGCCCCTATTTCCCCCCATCTTAATCCTCCGCCACAAGATCCACAGGTTAAAAAAGCCTATAGTAAATTTGTCCCCCAAATCATTGACCCGGAGATGACTTTAGATGTGATGGTCGGAAGGCCACGGATATTGGTGTTTAGTCAAACACCAATGAGAGTTTACATGGTTGATCACTCAATCGCTTCCCATGAAGTTATCACGGATAAAGAAATTGCAATTGTAGGTGAAAAGCCTGGCCATACCGTTTTGACAATTTGGATAGATGATGAAGATGCAGTCGGCCCAGAGAAAACAAAGGTACTTAGTTATCTCATTCGCGTCGCGCGAGACCCTGAATTAAAATCGCGTCTGGACAAAATATACAAAGGTTTAGAGGCCGAAATTAACGCACAATTTCTTGACAGTCGAGTCCGACTCTCACTCGTAGGTGATCAACTCCTAGTTCAAGGAGAGGCAAAAGATATTATTCAGGCGGAGCAAATTATGCGAGTTGTTAACGAGCATGCTCCCCCTTCTCGAAGAAAGCAGGAAAAAAACTTTAGTCACCAAATTACATTCAACCAGACGAATTTTACAGAACAACAGACGGTTAGAAATTTACAACAATCGGCTGAACAGATGGAACTTCTAAGGTTAGCAGGCCAGCCAAATGTTATTAATATGCTAAAAATCCCAGGCCCTCAACAAGTCATGTTGAGAGTCACTGTAGCAGAGGTCAATCGAAGCGCCCTCCGCTCATTAGGAACCCGATTGAGTATTGAAGGGGGGGGCGGATTCGGTGTAAATTCTGCCTTCCCGGAATCAAACCTGTTTCTTGATGCAACGAGTGCGTTGTTGCTCGCCGAAGGTGGAACTTTTTCTCTACTGCGAGGCGATCTAAGACTCGCAATCAATGCGCTTAAACAACATCGGCTTGCCAAAACCTTGGCAGAGCCCACTTTGGTTACACTCCATGGAAGGGCTGCCCAGTTCCAGGCTGGAGGTCAGTTCCCTGTACCGGCTGCTGAAGTCGGCTTTGGAACCTCTGGCCAAGGGGTACAATTTGTTCCGTTTGGCGTTCAACTACAATTTGTTCCGTATATTACCGATAGAGATAAAATTCGTTTGGAAATCGCAGCAGATGTAAGTACACGTGATGACGCCCAAGCGACCAGTGTTAGTGGCTCTAACGTACCAGGCCTTTCGACAAGAAACTTTTCCAACTCTGTAGAGTTACGCACCGGGCAAACCCTGGCTGTTGCCGGATTAATCCAAAGCAATTTTGGAGCTGATAACTCACGAGTCCCCCTTTTGGGTGATACTCCTTTTCTGGGTAGGTTGTTTGCCAGTGATGCAACTTCTGCCGATGAGCAAGAGCTTATAATACTTATTACCCCTGAATTAGTCAGCCCAATCCCCGCAGAGGTTGAATTTTCTTTGCCTGGATCTGATATGTTTGACCCTAGTAATATCGAGTTCTTTTTGCAAGGTCGATTAGAAAGCTTAAGGACCGATGGGTTTCGTAGTCCGGTAAGGCATGACAAAGACCGAATATGTCGTTACCGTACTTGCCAAGATACATATATTATGGGTCCAGTGGGCTATTCCATGAAGCTTCCTGAGGTAATTCTGGAAGAAATCCCCGATATATCATCTCATTCCGTTCTCAAATAATACCCTGGCGTAACAATGGCAGTCAAAAACTCAACCAATATAACTGTTTAACTAAACGATGAGCGATCAATCACATAATAAATATTCTCCTTGGAATCGACCATTTAAAGTTGTTCCGGCTTTCTGCAAGAACTCGTTTTCTCTTCTCGCAGGGTCTCTTTTGCTGACAGTGCTATTGTGCCTCTCTGGGTGTCAGCAATGTAGAAGTTGCATGAGCCGATATTGGCCAGCGAGCGACTGTGATGATATTCTCCCAGGAGCAATCCCCCAGAAGCTAGGGACATTCTCATCTCAGTGGTATCAAGCTCAACAAGCACAAGCAGATAAACATAAGTGGATGATATATCAGTATCAATGGCAGGGGGAAACATCTGAGTTAAGCAACCATGGAAAGCAATATTTGACTCAGCTTGCCAGTTCGATGACTCAGCACACACCTTTGTATGTTGAAAGCTCTGGAAATCCAGTATTAGATACTTCTCGAAAAGAGTACATTTCAACCTATCTTCAAGAGACTCTAAATGTTAGTAACGTAAAGGAAATTCAAATCCAAATAGATTCCACGATTCAAGAGGGACTTCATGGAAGTGAGGTTTCAAGGCTACAACGTGGATGGGGTTCGGCCCAAAGTAGAGGTAACACTCGTGGACTATAAAGTCACCTACAAACTTGTGGAAAATGGATAACGAAAAGCTAGGGAAATGCAAATTTTGATTTCAAAAACAATACAACTTACCTCTCTTCTACTGAGCATAACTCTCCTAGGGTGTGCGCAGACTGGCCTGCCTTCTACTTCATACATTGACAAAGCTATCGATCAAATTGTCCAAGAAGACAAGAACTTCTCACAAGAAAAAAGTTTCTCGAATTTTCAGGCAAAAAGCCTCTCTGATTTTGAAACCACTAAAAATTTTGATCCTAATTCACAGGAAGGGCTGCATCAGTTAGCTATTGCGGCTGACCATTCTGGTGATTATGAAAAATCTCGCACTCTCTTTAAAAAATTGGCTGCCTTGTCTCCTAAAAACCCAAACCAGTTGAACGACCTGGGTTACCATTACCTAGCGAATGGTAACTTGACAAATGCCAAGATGTGGCTTCAACGTGCTCTCCATATTGATCCAAGACATGAGCAAGCTACTATGAATTTGGGGATGGTATATGCTGAAGAGGGCGATTGGAATCAAAGTTTAGGACACTTTCGAAAAGTACTTTCCCCAGAAGACGCTCATGCGAATATCGGTATTCTCCTTGCTCAAAAAGGTGAACTCAAGGCCGCAAATTGGCATTTAAAGCAGGCGTTAACTATTAATCCACAACAGAAGACTGCTCATCATTTCCTAAGGCATCTAGAAAGCCAAAACTCACTTTAAGTGCATTTAAAGCTACACCTTCTTTTCAATCCGGGCGTTACTTTTCAGTAAACGGCGTAGATCTAATTTCAAAAGGCCCTTGCCAATTCTGCATCATACTCCAAAGAGTACGCCGTCAATAAGATTTTGACTAAGCAAATTTTTATCGCACACCGTCATACCAATGCTCATGCTCGTGGATGACTGATAATGTCACTGAACTATTGGAGGACATTTGAGAGGCCTACAACGTAGACGGTGACGAGTATTTTATTACTCATAGATTACGATCGAGAGAGAAAGGGATTTTATGAAGTCATAGGCGAGAGGCAGAGACTGGCCAACCTCAACCTTCTACTTGCAAGACGACAAGATCATCGCAATTGGACAAGACCAATCTTTTCGTTGACGAGAATGACCTGTAGCTAGGTGATGATCCAGACGGACGAACCTTTGTACCAGTTCTGGAAACGGAAAAAGAGGATCGAGGCCACCCCTTTGATCTTCTTGCTTCTTTGGGATCCTTGTGCTATCAAATATTTTCTTGATCTCTCTTTGCAGCTTCCCAACCTATAATCGCAGTTTTTTTATCAGGCCCCCACATATAACCACCTGTTTTGCCGCTGTTTTGAATAACACGGTGACATGGAATCAAAAATGCTACAGGATTGCTTCCAATGGCTGTACCGACAGCACGAGAAGCTTTTGGTTTATCGATACTTTGTGCAATGTCGCCGTAAGTACTTAGACGCCCTACCGGTATTTTAAGTAGACTTTCCCATACTTTAAGTTGGAACGGCGTGCCCGCAAGATGCAATTTTATCTGATCGAGTTGTTTCCAATCTTCTTGAAAAATAGACAAGGCATTTTGCTGAAATTTATCGGTGGTTTGTTGGAATGATGCATTTGGGAAACGTACTCGCAAATCATTTAACGCTTTGATTTCATCTTCCTCAAAAAACATATGGCATACACCCTTGTGTGTAGATGCCACAATGACTTTCCCAAACGGGCTTTCAGAAAAACAGTAGTTTAATGCTAAATTCGCACCGCCATTTTTATACTCGCCTGGTGTCATGCCTTCAATATTTACAAATAGATCGTGCAAGCGGCTTGTCCCAGACAGCCCCGTTTCATAAGCCGCATCCATGAGTGTCACACGATCCTTCAGCAATGTTTTAGCGTAATTTAAACTTATATACTGCATGAATTTTTTGGGACTAACTCCAACCCATTCACTAAACATACGTTGAAAATGAAAAGGACTAACGTGAACAGCTTCGGCAATTTCATCAAGAGAAGGTTGTGACTTAAAATTCCTACGAATGAAATGTATTGCATTCTCTATTCTTTCATAATCAATTTTCCTTTGATCTATCATCTTCTTACCATTTCATAAGACTACGTTTTACAAGAAAATACGCCGCCATCTACGAGCATAGCGACTCCAATCCCAGAGATTGCATCTGTGATAATTGCCGCTTTTCATCAAGTAACCCCATAGGCCACCACCTTTTCTCTATTAGTAAGGCTATAAACACAAGCATAACTTTGGTCTCTAAACTCTCGACCCGTTTCTTGCTACATTCCAAAAAGTTTTTATCTATAAACAATAAGAGAATAACATTACACCCAAAATGATCCAAAAAATCTGCACTCCAAATAAGCTCCTCTCCTACTATCCCGTCTCCGAAGTCTATCAAGGGGATGCCCTGGCTCAAATGTCCTATCGTAATAAAGATGAAAAAAGGTCACCTAAACTTCTAAGGAGACAGGAAATGTGTATGGAATTTGAGTAGGAACTTTCGTAAAGAATAGCTGGATAAACTGCACATTTACCGAACTAAAATATAGAGTTAAAAACTACATGACAACGGGTTGGTACGATGATATCGGAAGTCTCGGACTTAAGGTATGAAAAAGCGGTC
>JALCBQ010000132.1:1809-7080 GCA_028066335.1 Pirellulaceae bacterium | reverse complement strand
TTCTTGAAGTGATTCAGCCCGATATTTTGGTCAAAGGAGGAACCTACACCCCTAGCGAAGTTGTCGGACGCGAGGTCGTTGAGAGCTACGGCGGACGTGTCTGTGTAACCGGAATGGTCGAGGGAATTTCAACGACAGAAATTGTCAAATCGATCAACGATCCTCAGACAAGCCTCCGTAAAGCGGGCTAATTTATGGCACTCCAATCTCCTCCCCTTCCCTTATGATTACCCAAAACAATGACCGCAAAACTAACCCTTCTAATTAGCTGTAAAAATGAGAGCCAAAATATACGAGCCGCGATCGAGTCGGCCCTGGGCCTCGCCGATGAAATTCTTGTTGCCGATAACGGCTCGACAGACACAACTCTAGATATCGTCGCCGAATACCCAATTTGCCGCACGATCTATCGCGAATACATTGACTATGGTAATTTTCAAAACTGGGCAATTCCCCAGGCAAGCCATCCGTGGGTCTTTATCCTAGATGCCGATGAGAGAATTACAGAAGAACTCGCAGTCGAGATTCGGACAATTTTACAGAAGGATGGTCAAAACAAGGTCGTAAACGACGGCTACTGGGTCTATCGAAAGAACCACTTTATGGGACATCCCGTCCGGTTTGGTGGTTGGCAAAGTGATAAGGTCATGCGACTTTTTCGACGAGATCAAGGGCGGTACCAAGGGACGACCGACCACGCCCAAGCCTCAATCGCTACGGGCAACATCGGGTTTCTCAAGAAAAGGCTTATCCACCATACGTACAGAAGCTACAACGACTACTTTCATAAATTTCAACGATACACGAGCTACCAGGCGAAACGTTGGCACGAGGGTGGGAAAAAAGCCTCCTTTGCTAAACTCTTCTTTGCCGCTCCCCTCCGCTTTATTCACAGTTACCTCTTTCGGCTAGGTTTTCTAGACGGAAAAGTTGGACTTCAGATTTCAATGACGACAGCTTTCTACAGTTTTATGAAGCAGGCTCGTCTTTGGGAACTGGAATCGACCCCTAAACAAGCTGAAGCCGAAAATATCAGAGAGAAAACAGAGGATACTCTCCCTGCTGGAGATCTGCCAAACAAGGCCGCCTAGGCCGTTTTCGCAAAACCTTTTTCCGTTTTAGACTCTCTTAATATTTTTTCGTGCCAGTACGTAACTTTAGCGATAACAAATAAGCCATATTTTATAAATTTAAGTTATTTCCTTTATGCGACTTAAGGAAATTATTACCTAATCAATTTTACCCATTTAAAACGGGGATTAATTTTTTCCTATTTCTTTCTGTTTTTTTATGGAAATTTTCGGAGGTCTTCTCTATATTAGGTCTCGTATGGAAACCTTTTGAGGTCGAGTATGGCTTGTTCCGATCCGATCTTAGTCGGTGAGTCGCCCCACTTTAATCTGGCTCACTACACCGTCGACCTTACTTGGAGAGTCACAGAGGGGTTTTGTAAATGACCTCTCACTTGAAAGGTTTTGCGTAACGGGAAATTGTGAGTGGTGTAAGGGGTGGCAACACCAGATTCGTTGACGATTTGTATTTTTTGTATTTTGTTTTGGAGATCAGGATCGCTCGTCGTCGTTCAACTAGACTTGCAAGGTGAAATAGTAATGAATCGGCAATGAACCGACGGTAGCAAAGTTTTCACTACTTTTTTTCGAGTGTGATTGCCAGTAGCGAAACCACTATACCTTCAGAACAGGCCGGAATCTCCAAATGGCAGGCTTCATTTTGTTTATTTCTCACCGCTTATTTTTCCGAGGGAAGCAAAGCTTATGAACTCTAACTTGACGAAAACTTTTCTGGCTGCAACAGCAGCTCTTTTGTTCACCTTACCGGTGCCAGCTAATGCCGCCGATGTCTTACTTAACTACCGACCACTTTCCGACGCCGGGAACGGTACAGGGGCTGGCGCAGACTTTCTGTCTGCTGAATGGGATATGATCTATGATGTAGGATCATTCTCTACGTTCACGGGTTTTGCTTATGCCACAGGCACAGCTGTAGGTACTGCCGGTCACAATACTGAGAGCGGTGATTTTCCTGAGGCTCTCCAATCAGGGTCTGACGATGTAACCCTTATCCTTGAAGAAATTGGGATGTCGTACACTCCAGTAGACTCAAACGGGGTCACGGTAGGAGCAGCTCGAACTAGTGAAGGAACGTTAACCATTGAGGGTGGATTTACTGGGTCGCCGGTTGACCGCTCCTTTAACACTCTGCAGTTTGATCACCTTGATGGCCAAACTTGGGAGTTTATCCACGATACTAATCCCGATAGCGGAATAGGACAAACTGCCGTCAACAACCTTGTCATGTCGAATGCGGGATCGATTTTTAATGCTCATGTGAACTTCCTTGTCAGTGATACCCTTACGATGCAAATCGGTGACGATGGCACGAGTCACATTAACTCGGGGACCTCAACAACTGGTGCAGCCTCGGCCTCTGATGGCCTTAAATTCGCTGGATCCGAGTTGGTTGTTAATCTAGACGCCGGTTTTGTTCCAAACATCGGTGACACCTTTACGATTATCTCTGGTCTGGATGCGGGGTTCACAGATACCTTTGCAAGCATTGACAACAGCTCCTACATTGCCAATAGTGGGCATGCTGATGCTCACTGGGCGGTCACCTATGATACCGTCAATGGCGATGTCATCCTTGAGGCAGTTCCAGAACCTTCGAGCATGATTCTCGCTGGACTAGGCCTCCTTGGCATGGCAGGATTTGGGCTAAGTCGACGACGACGACGGCTAGCCTAAAGAATCGTCGAAAGTACAAAACAAAAGGGATAGCGCTATTTTGAAGAAAGCCTATAACGACTTTTGTTCTTAAATAGAAAAAGAGAGGCGAGGAAACTCGTCTCTTTTTTTTGTTGTATCTATCTAGTCTTACTTGTCTCTTGAGACTTTTTTATTACACCCTGAGAAAGTTGATGAGGCTCCCCCTAAAACCCGAATAATCGATAACTTAGGTGAAAATTCCAGAATAAGGTCTCCAGTCTAAGATAAAGAGGAGATTTTCCCTCGATTTATAGGTAGTATAGAGAAAACACAGGCTACCCGAAACCCTCTCTTTAAAGCTAATCGCTGACCACACTTATGGCAAACCTTGGTTCCACCCATTCACTCCATCAATCTGCACCCCTGGGGAAATTAAGGCTTCTGCCTGTACACCAGGGCAGTATTGCCAACTTGGAGCAACCTCATCCAACCGACTTTCGGGTTTTGGGGCTTATTTTGCTGATATTAAGTTCCTTGGTAGGGCTTTTCCTCTATTCAGCCTCGTTCCCTCTCTACACTGTCATTATTGGAGCTGGCGTGTTAGCAACAGCAGCTATGCTCGCCAGCCCCTTTGTCGCCCTGTGTGTGTTTGCTTTTACACTTTATATCGAGAGTGCAATCCAAATTCTAGACGATGGCGGCCTATCTATCTCCCGAGTTGTCGGAGTCATCCTAACTGTTTCAACCTTTCTGCGATTCAGTCCGCAACTTATATCTGCCTTTTTTCAATCACCAGCTTGGCGAATCTATATCCTGCTTATATTACTACTTTTGATTTCTTGTACATACAGCCCCAATCCACTAGGTGGTTTCATAAGTGAAGTCGTTCGAAAATCACAATTTTTATTGCTCGGCATTTGCTTTTATATGGTTTTCCGATATCACTTCAACAGTTTCAAACAGTATTGTTTTGTCCTATCTCTGTGCCTTTACGTCATGCTGGTTATCGCTCTTATTCGAGGTATCCAGGTTGAAGACCCGCGATTTAACCTTGGTGGTTCTTCTGCGTCTACAATCGCCCCTTTAGCACTAGTAGGGAGTTTTCACTCCCTACTACTTATCACCCTAACCAATAAAAAAAAGTGGTGGACTCACCTTTTCTTAGCAGGGGCAATTCTGTCTGGAATTTATGTATTGATTCAAACGAATTCACGAATCAGCTTAGTTGGGCTATTCCTTGCACCAATTTTTGTAGCCTTCACTCCTTTTCAAAAAATCCCACTAAAAATCCGCAGCTTTCTTTTAGGGACAATATTCGCTTCTGGCATCCTATTCACCTCAACTCTTCCTATACTTTTAGTTGAGAGTCCACAGATTAAACGCCGAATGGAAAATATGTACTCGATGTTCTCAACGGGGAAAATTAGTGATAGCTCGACGAGTGGAAGAGTGTCTATCTGGAAATACTATTTTAAAGAAGCTCAAAAATCTCCTATCTGGGGACATGGAGTTGGATTTACCCATACCAATAGAACAAAAGTTCTAAACGAGAGCACAATCGCCACTCATAACGTCTACCTTCATTATTTTGTAACCACTGGAATAATTGGCCTCTCTCTAATTCTTCTTTTCTTTTACTGCATCTGGAAAGAAATTCGTCTTATCAGAAGAGCTCATATATGCGTTCTTCTTCTTTCTGTTTTATATTTCACATGCATTCATGGCATGGCTGGCAATACTGATAACACCAAATGGTTTCTCTTGGCAGTCCTGCCTATTACTTGGTGTTGTGCTTATGAAAAATACCAAACTTCAAAAACTTATTTTAAGAAACCTTAAAAATTAAACTATTTCTACTTTACCCGCCATCATCTATTAATGAGTAAAATCAACCTATCTCTTTGCACCGGATCAATGCGTTTTGGTGGAGCAGAAATGCAAACACTAAGGATGGTCAAGGCTCTTTCTGGTCGACTTTTTAAGAAAGAAGTCATTTATTATTCGGCAAAACAAACCCCCGAGCTTCTTAAATCCTTCCGCGAGTCAGACTGCACGGTTACTTTAATCGACAGAGATATTCTTGGGCGACGAAAGTTTTACTCCGCAGTAAAAAAACATTTTATTAAACAGAACACTGATATTGCTCACTGTATTTATGGTAGGGTTAATACGAACTTTGGCCCCCCCGCCTACATGGCCGGCGTCCCAGTAGTTTTGGGTGGAATCCGTGGCCAAGCTCAGTTAAACAGATTCTCTGACCGCGTGGCACTGTCGCTATTGAATTTTCTCGTTAACGGGTGGATTGTTAACTCTAATACAGTAAAAAAACAAGCGATCAAACGACTTTTCCTCAGGGTCAAGCCTATCTTTAATATTCCCAATGGCTATGAAGACCTTCCCGAACCCATGGATCGTTTACGAGAAAAATATTCACACTTTCGTACTCATAAATACATAATTGCAACGTGCGGTAGATGCCAGCCCATTAAAAATCAATGGTTATTTCTAAAACTTGCTAAGGCAATTGTGTCAAAACGGCAGGACG
>JALCBQ010000132.1:0-1799 GCA_028066335.1 Pirellulaceae bacterium | reverse complement strand
TGGGTCAAGCAAGAAAAACTGGAAAACGTCATTAAATTTTGGGGGTATAAAGAGGATGCTGCAAAATGGCTCACTGCTGCAGACTTATTTATATTAACTAGCCATTCAGAAAGCTGCCCAAACGCCATTGGAGAAGCGCTACGAGCTGGCCTCCCCGTTATTTCAACAAAGTGCTCCGATTTAACGAACATGGTAGAAGAAGGAGAGAACGGCTATCTTATTAATGATAATGACCTAGATACCTTGACAAAAACAGTTTTAAAATATCTTACCCTACCACTTGAAACCAAGCAGGCATGGCGAAATAAATCAACAGAACTATTTGAGCAACATTTTACTCTCACTATAATGGGGGAAAAAATCACTAGTACTTATCTTAGCTTACTTTCAAAAATTAAAAATAAACACCCTCACATACAAAACAAACTTAATAACCTGAAACACTCTCTTTAAAATTAATTAGCTACTATCATAAACAATATCTAGTAGAGATATATTTAACATGAAAGTTGCGATTCATAATTCCTCATCGGGGTTTCATCCCAGATGGGTAGAATACTGCAAAACCCATAAAATCCCTTATATACTAGTAAATGCGCTAGATAGCGATATCATTCAACAATTAAAAGGTTGTGATTATTTTTTATGGCATTTTAGTCATATGAATAGCAGCGACCTTCTCGTTGCAAAAGGAATTCTGTATGCTCTTGAATCAAAAGGCATCAAAGTATTCCCATCTGTTCAAACCTGCTTTACATTTGACGATAAAATTTCTCAAAAATACTTACTGGAATCCCAAAATATTCCCCTTGTTCAAAGCGATGTATTCTACAGCTATTCCTCTGCCTTAGAGTGGCTGAAGAAGACTACTTTTCCTAAGGTATTTAAACTAAAAAACGGAGCAGGTAGCCAAAATGTTCGCCTTGTCAAAAATTTGAAAGAGGCAAAAAAGTTATGTAAAATAGCATTTTCAAGCAGGTTTTCACCTGTTCCACACTCCTTTTCTGATTTCAAGAAAAAATTTCGTGCCGGGAAAGAAAACAGGCAACTGCTTAAGAAACTACTCCGACTTCCAAGCATCATAAAAAGAGTTCGCTCTCAAAGAAAACAACTCCCTAGTCAGTTCGGCTACGTCTACTTTCAAGAGTTTATTCCAGATAACCTAGATGACATTCGAATTACAGTAGTGGGGAAAAAATATATCTGGGGATATCGTCGAAGGGTACGTCCCAACGATTTCCGCGCTTCTGGGAGTGGGGACATTAGCTACGTCAAAGAAGACATTCCTCAAGAAACATTACTCATGGGAATAGATATCGCTAAAAAGTTGAATTCGCAGAGTATTTGTATCGACTTTATTACAGCACCTGAAAAAGAGTATAAAGTTGTTGAAATCAGCTATGGCTATATTGACAAATCAATCTATTCTTGCCCCGGTTTCTGGGACTCAGAACTTAGTTTTCATGAGGGCAACTATTGGCCCCAAGATTTCATTCTTGAAACACTCTTAGAAGAAAAAAACGCATCCTTCTTTCATAAAAATGAACCCTTAAAGCTAGAATAGCTGGACCTTCATGACAACAAGGTAGTATTCTGGAGAGTGCCGTACCCAACAATTGGTTGTGATCACGGCACTTATTTTCGGCTATCTTCCAAGATTTCTAGATTACTTAGGTACCTTTTCTATCGAAAGCTTAATACGCTCGTCGTCGTTTCAAAACGCGAACTCCCTTTTTACAAAAACTAACATGCTATCGCTATTACCAATCCTAACGGAGGAAGGCCAGTAAGCCTTCTAT
>JALCBQ010000131.1 GCA_028066335.1 Pirellulaceae bacterium | reverse complement strand
AACGCAATCCGTGGCCATGTTACTTATGTCGCCCCAATTTTAACGACCGGCCCTCAAAATACCTCAGAGCCTCAAAGAGAAATATTTATTTCTATCCCCTCACACCAAAATTTGCTACTTGGTTCCGAAGCCGAAGTCGAGCTAAAACAACTATCTCATAAGGCAATCGTTCGCCAAAATGAGACAATTCTCCGGTAGGGCTTACCAGGCACAATAATTCCAACGACTTTCTGGTGTACGGCCTTCGTTTTCTGGTTATAGTAGAGGTCTACTAGACATTCGCTTATACACCTTTATTGGCGACCTCAAAACTCTTCATGAACCGTTTGCCCAAACATTCCAATAAAGAAGATTTATCCGATGATCCCGACAAAGGATCGCTGCTACCCAACTTGAGTTATCGGTGGGCCCTAACACCCTCTCAACTCGTATTGGTTCTCTTCTTTTGTATACTTTTTCTTGTGGCAAACTATTTGCCGCTCCATTCTGACTCACTTTGGAGCCACCTTACCTATGGACACTGGATCTTAGAAAATAGTACCCTTCCCCAAGAAGGTTTAGCTTTGCCACTGAGTCAGGGTGTCGCCTCAAGTTCGCCCGGTTGGCTCGCGCAAATTCTTCTAGCCTTGACAGAGAAAACTCTGGGGACAACCTTGCTTCCAGTTTTTTTCTCATTGTTGGTTGTTGGCAGCTTTTATCTCCTAACCAAAAGTTTCTTCCACCAGACCGGTCGAAGCAGCACGACCCTTTTTCTTATTCTCCTGCTGTTTTTAGCAGGAAAATCGGCTATTGGGACTCTCCGACCTGAATGGTTTGGTATTACCTGCTTTGCAGCTCAATGTTACCTTTTGTCACTCTACTATTGTCAAGAGAAGAACCTCTTCCTTTTGACGCCTTCCCAAGAAGGCAGATCAACAATGGCTCTATGGGTTGGGCTACCCTTGATTTCACTTCTTTGGATGAATTTAGATCCTACTTCAATTTTTTGGGGCTGGCTCCTTTTGGTCGCCCTAGGGCTCGAAGCATTTTTTACCAACCACTCTTCAGACCTTTCGGCCAACCGATCTCACCGGAGGACCTGGATTTACTTAATCGAGCTCTCATTTTTCATAACAATCTTAAACCCCGATTTCATCCATCTTCATTTTTTTCTAACGCAGTATGCTCGGGAGAACTTTATCCCCGAACCTTACCTTGCCCAAACAACAATTGAACTCTTTTCGTTTGAATATCTTGGCTTTTTCATTTTTGTGGCTCTTTTAGGTTTGTCCTTACGACTCAGTAAACTTCCACTTACGTTTGGGCGACTCTTTCTGGTCGTTGTGGCCCTTCTCACCGGGCTGGTCGATTCACAAAATTTATTATGGTCTTCGGCAATCTTCAGCTTTGCTCTCGCCCCCTATTTTCAGTCAGTCGTCGCCCCTTTGCTACCTAAAAGAGAAACTAACAGCGATATAAAAGCTCTTGATGATTATCTCAACTCTGAAGAAGAGCCGGACGAGATCCCAACCTTTGTAAGGCAAACACGCCGTTCCTTCAAAAACTCCTTAATCGCTTTTTTATTTTTGTGGCTTGTTTTTGCTTTTTCAACGTTAGGTGGAATGGTCTTGGGTAGCAAACCACGACCTGCCTATCAACTCTATGGCTCACCAGCACTTTTGGAAATTGCCCAAAAAATCAAAGAGGAGGATCCCAAGGGGCTTCTTTTTTCGACCACTTTATGGGGAGACTGGATCGTCTATGCAAACCGCCAGCAGACAAGCCTACTCTCCGAAAAAACTCACAACCAACAAGACAAAAAGCTTGAACTCTTTATCCATGGTCAACGGGGACGATTACCCAAACAAGCACAAGAAGATTATCTTCATATTTTAGCAGCTCAGCCAGGATGGGAGGCCCTACTCGACAAGTACAATGTTCAACACGTTCTTGTCGATATACAACACCAAAAAGCCCTGAGTCAACAGATCAACTCTCACCCTGCATGGGAACGAAAAGGGGCTGACCCCCAGAACCTGCAATGGGAACTTTTTTCACGCCGTCCTTTGCAACCCTTTCAGATTACAGCAACACGATAAATTCCTTTTACGACCACCTACTCTCTTATGTCCCGTTCACCAAAAACAATTTGGCTACGTTATTTTACCCTGTTTCAGATAGCATTGTTCGCCTCCGTTGGATGTTATTTATTGTGGTACAACGCAGCCGAAAAAAGTGAGCAATTCCCCTCTTTGCGTGAAGAACCAATCGTTGTTCGACCTCAACACTCCAAAGCGTGGCAAACCCAAGGGCCGTTCATCGTCGACGACAATCAGCTAAAAAGAGTCTTACAAAAACTTGTCCTTTTAGACAAAAAACGGGAATCCAACGTTGGCCATATTGATCACGCCATTCGTTTCCGTGGAATCCTGGAAAAAGGACCAACCTACGCCGTAACTAAAAAGGAGCAACTCTATGGCGAAAAATTACGCCAGCTCATGTTGCACCATCCTACTTTTAATAGCCAATTTGGTCTGGGTATTTTGCCTCTCCTTCAAGAAGGTCCTGAAGGTGTCCGTTTTCGAACTCAGGAAGGGGTTTACACGAGTACTCACGTCGACCATACAATGGCCTGCCTAGCCGAGGTCGGCACTCCACTCTCCCATCCTATTGTACTCCCCTCAGGAAAAGAGCTCACCTTCGGTGATGTCGTTCTCCAATCGCTTGCCGATTTCAGCCTGAATCAGGAAGAATACGAATGGTCAGCAATGACATACGCCCTCTTTCTTCCCCCTGTTCGAGAGTGGAAGACTACCGAAGGGCAAATGGTCTCTTTCGATCTTATGTGTCAACGACTCATGCGCCAAAAAATGCCCCAGGGGGTCTGCCTGGGCAACCACCGTATTTATAGCCTTGTTTTAATTTTACGAGTCGATGAGCAACAGGCAGACGAGGCAAAGATTATATCACCTGAAACACGCCAGCAAGTTATGGATTACCTTCTGCGACAAACCCAAATCCTTTCAAACACTCAACATCCTAACGGCTTCTGGAATGCGAACTGGCCCTTTGAGAAACCACCTTCACCCCAACCAGCAACCGAGGGGCAAATTGACACCCTTGGGGATCGTCTCCTAGCAACGGGGCACATTTTAGAATGGTGGGCAATGGCCCCCGAAGAGCTACGACCTGAACCCTTTGTCGTAAAGCGTGCTTCGCAGTGGATGGTAAAAACGATCGATTCTCTTACCGAAGAGGAGGTCGTCGATTACTACACATACCTGAGTCATGCAGGGCGAGCGTTAGCCCTTTGGCGTGGCCAATTCCCCGAAGATTTTCTCAAAACTTATGACCAACAGAAAAAATAATAGACTTTATGGACGATCTCTCTTTTTATATAAAGGTAGCGACGCTACTTAGTTTCACGGCAATTGCCACCTTTTACGACCTTCGTGAAAGGAGAATCCCAAATGCGTTGACCCTTCCACTTTTTCTATTGGGCATTCTTTTCCAGCTCATCACTGGATACCTGGAAGACGGTTTTTTGTCGGCCTTTAGCTACCTTGGCCAAGGGTTACTGGCCGCGACGATTGGGGGCGTACTTTTCCTGGCACTTTGGCTTCTGGGAAAGGCTGGAGCTGGCGATTTAAAACTGATTGTAGCGATCGGCCTTTGGATGGAGCTGCAAAGTTTAATGCTTTTAATACTACTAAGTACAATAGCGACGATCCTGCTTGCTCCGTTCTCAAGGTGGATTCCTAAAGATCCTAACGAGCCAGTTCCAACGACGACAAAACAATCACCCCACTCGCTCTCACCTGAAAAAGAAAAACAACCAAAGGATCCGCCTCTTGAACTTATCCCCTTTGGGTTTTCCATTACAATCGGCTGTTGGGGCCTCCTTCTCTACCAACTTGCAATGACTCTCCGTTAGAGAAAATTTGCCTCCTAAGAAAAGTCGTTACAAATTACCTCTTAGAGACTCTTGAGCACCTCTTCTTCTGCCAGAAAGTTTATAGAGTAGGCTTTCTATAACGATCTGATCGCTTCTCGCTAGAAACGATTTGCTACCGGTTTTGTAAAGAAACATCCCCCTGAGGATATTTTTCAATCGAGCTCTTGGTTCGGAGAGCGCAGAGACGAACGAGCCGGTCGAGTAGCGACCGAAAGTTGGCCGATCATCGCCCAGATTGCAAAAAAGAGAAAGCCGACGAGTGTGTGAATAAATTCAATTTGCATTAGAAATTCCCGCTCAGGATAAGTGCCGGAATTCCTCCATGAACCGAGATGTACGCCTCCTTGGCTGTACGGCAATGATCGACAAACTCCCCAGGAATATTTTAAAAAATTTTTTTCTACCCTCCACTCTTCCGTAATAATAAAAATCAGCTCAACACAAGAACCCGCCTCAATAGGAATATTTTAACAATTGGTTTATACACCAATGCCTTTTTCGTAGGAATCTCTTTTTAATATCCCCCAGAAATGTGGATATAACTTTTTACAAATATTTGCTCTCGTCTCCCCCTTTTGGGAAAAATATTATGCGCTTACAGAACTAATTTGCCGAATAGGAAAAGTAAGAAGGTTGCCCCACAACTTCTCTCGTTTGTTTCTGTCCTTTCTCAATCGATGGAGACAATTTTTTGGATTCTGGCCAAAAGACCGAATTATAGGGGCACAAAAAATGTTAACAGATAAACCAGAAGTCCTTCTTGTCGATGACGACCCGGCAATGTTACGGCTACTGGAAAGGTGGCTCACTTCTAAAAACTACCCCGTTGCCGTCGCCCAAGATGGCCTCAAGGCAATTGAGCATATAAACTACCTTTGTCCCCGCATTCTCATTACTGATTGGGATATGCCCGAGTTTGATGGTATTGAACTATGCCGTTGGCTACGTCGTCAACAACTCCCTCATTATGTCTATGTCGTTTTTTTGACAGGGAGATGCCATTCACAAGATATAATCCGCGGGCTCGAAGCGGGCGCCGACGATTTCCTAAAAAAACCGGTCGATCGAGAAGAACTCCTGGCCCGTCTTGAGGCAGCAATTCGCGTTTTAGCCGTTGAACACCGCCTGACCCTAATGACACAATGTGACCCTCTGACAGGACTCCCATCTTACCGTGTTTTTAAGGAGAAGTTACCTGAAGAGTGGCAACGGGCTCATCGATATGGATATCCACTTTCAGTGGCTCTCTTGAGTATCGATTCTCTCAAGGAAATCAACTCTCAACATGGCCGAACTGTCGGGAACTTTGTCCTGCAACGTTTTGCCGATTTATTGCAACAAAATTCTCGCACTAGTGACACGATTTGCCGTACCGGTGAAAAAGAATTTTGTATCTTGTTACCAGAGGCGGTCGAAGAGGCAGCAGCCACCTGGGCAGAGCGAATTCGAAGAATACTCTCGCAGGTAACCCTCTCTCCACCCGATAGTTCACCTTTCTCATTCAGCGTAAGTGTCGGTATTTCCGATACACACTCTGAAAACCACTCGAGTAACCAACTCCTAGAGGAAGCAACAGAGGCTTTACGGATAGCCAAAAAACGAGGTCGAAACTGTGTTGTTTGTGCGTCGGAGCTGTCTCAGAAAAAAGTCTCCCAGAATGCCCTGATTCATCTTTTGAACTGCTCCACTGAAAGTATTAAAAAACCTCTCGACACAGGGGTTCTACATTCAACGACACTTGCACATGCCATCGACTACCTTTATCAACGCGACCTGACAGTTCTCCCTATCGTTGATAACCATGGTGCCCTATTGGGAACGACTGACTCCCGATATCTCCTTAAAAGAATCTCACATGGCGAAAAGCTTCATGCTCCTATCTCCCGTTTTTTAAGGCCAAATATTCAAGTTTTTGAAGAAGAAACATCCCTTGTGGATATCGTCCGTTCGTTACAGCATAAGGGGGATAATATGGTCCTTCTTACAAAAAACAAACGCCCAAGTGGCTTTTTCAAAATTAACGATTTATTGCAGTCTCTGGCGAAACAACCAGTTTCACAATAACCAAAGACCCTTTTGGTTCGATCTTATCCGTGTCGAAGGGCACCACCTGTCTCTCCTAGAAGACGGGGCTTGGCCTTTACATTCTTTTGGAATAGACTAGAAGGTAATACAATTCGAAGGTTTTGAAAAAATTGACCTAAATTCTGCCGATAATTTTCTTCTTCTGTCAGTTACCAAAAGATTTTCTAAAAATGCAAGTCGACAGCCCGACCAACTCCAAAGTCCAATTCGCTCTAAAACAGCTTGAATTTGCCCGCCATTACTCGACACAACTTATCGATTCTATCGAAGAAGAACATTGGTTTTGTATACCTGAAGGCTGCGTAACCCACCTTGCATGGCAGATTGGTCATCTCTCGATGGCGCAGTATATGTTGACCCTTTTTCGCGTAAGGGGGCGGCAAAATGACGACGAGAAATTTATCCCACGAAAATTTCTCAAAAAATTCCTCAAAGGGACAGAACCGGATGCCGACCAGAAAAGCTACCCAACGGCTGCCGAAATTTTAGAGGTCTTTATGAAGACCCACGACCGGGTTATTACCGAGTTAGCAACCTTCAGTGACGAACAACTCGTCGAACCCGTTATCATGCCCTATGCGGTTGAACCGACCCAACTTGGGTCGATTCTTTTTTGTTCTCATCATGAAATGTTACACGCCGGCCAAATCGGCCTTCTTCGGCGGCGCCTCGGATACGCTCCCCTTAACAAATAGAGAGCTTTCGGTCGCCCAATGCCCTACTCTAGACTCCTAAAGCATACCTCGCCCAAAGGGCAATCGCACCACTACAGTAGAATAAGAGTATGTAGGTCATACCCCATGTTTTTGTTCGTGGTGGTAAATCGATCGCGTAAATTACAATAAAAAGAAATAAACATACAAACGAAATCAAGACAGCCATAACAGGAAATGGCACCAAACTCACAAAGGCAAAAGCAAGCGAAATCACACCTATTCCGATCATCCCTTCCAGGATGGAGAACTGCTGTAAATGTCCTTTGATCTCCTCAAAAGCTGGCATAAATTCACCTTTAGCACTTGCCTCTTCTTGCTCTTTGAGTTCATCTTTTTTTTCCTCAATAATAC
>JALCBQ010000130.1 GCA_028066335.1 Pirellulaceae bacterium | reverse complement strand
AAGATTACCTGTAAAAAGTACAGAGCCAGCAGCTATTTTATTTTTTAAGGTAAAATTGTATATTAGGAAGAAGTCCTCTCGTTTTTTCTTTTCCAGCGGAAAATTTTTTTATGGGCCAGGTTAAAGAGACTATTTCGGAGAGCCCTTCTTCTACTCTCCCAAAAAATCAGATGTCAAATGCAAAAAAATTACACGAAAAATGTTTGGCGATTGCGAGAAACCTGTGGTGGAGTTGGCAGCACGATGTGTTTAATTTGTTTCGTGAGCTGGACCCAATTCGTTGGCGAGAGTTAGAACATAATCCGATCGCTTTACTTGGTGAGTTTACCCCTGAACGCTTAGAGGAGAGGGTGACTGAGCTATCTTTAATTAGTCGTATCGATTATGCCCACCGTCGGTTGCGAGATTACATGGAGTGTTCACATACCTGGGGCAAAACTCATGCAGGGGTTTTAGGTGCGCATCCGGTTGCCTATTTCTCAGCCGAATTTGGTATTCATGAATCACTTCCAATTTATTCAGGAGGGCTTGGGGTTTTATCTGGTGACCATATTAAGAGTGCTAGTGGCTTGGGGGTTCCTTTGGTCGCTGTCGGACTTTTTTATAGCCAGGGTTACTTTCATCAACGCCTTGATGAAGTCGGTTATCAACAAGAAGATTATGCCAATACTGACGTTCGTTCGTTACCAATGCAATCAGCCTACGATGAAGAGGGGAAGCCATTGGTCGTCAAAATTGAGACCGAGGGGAATCCCCTTTTTGCCAAAATATGGTATATGCAGGTTGGGCGTGTTCGACTCTATCTTTTAGATTGTGACGTAGAAGAGAATAGTGAAGAAGACCGTCGTCTGACCAGCCGTTTGTATGGTGGAGACGAGCGGACCCGTATTCGACAAGAGCTAGTGTTAGGTATTGGTGGTATTCGCGCTTTGCGAGCCCTTGGTATTCGCCCCGGTGTTTACCATTTAAATGAAGGGCATAGTGCTTTTGCGCCTCTTGAGGTTATTCGCGAGTATATGGAAGAGAGGGGACTCGATTTTCAGCAAGCTCTTTCTGAAGTTGCTCGACGGACCGTTTTTACAACGCATACGCCTGTGCCTGCCGGGCACGATCGTTTTTCACCGGAGCAAATTGCTGAGCATCTAGCCCCTCAGCAGCAGCTTTTAGGGATTTCATTCGAAGAGCTTTTGTCTTTAGGACGGGTTGATCCGGGAAATCCTCATGAAATGTTTTGTATGACCGTATTGGGGCTAAAACTATCCCGGCGTGCAAACGCAGTGAGTAATCTGCACGGACATGTTTCACGAAAAATGTGGCAGAGTTTATGGCCTCATCGTACTGAGGAAGAGATCCCTATTGGACACATTACAAATGGTGTTCATGTTCCGACGTGGATGGCAGGACAAATGAGGCAGTTATGTGATCGTCATTTTCCTGCCGATTGGATTAAGAAACGTGGGGAACCTGAAGTCTGGAAACATATTCATGAAGTCCGCCCGGGGGAGTTATGGGAAACGCATAACTCGTTGAAGAGTCAGTTGATTAACTTTGTCCGGCACTATTTACGAAAACAGGCAAGAAGACGTGGAGAAGAGGTTTCGCAGGTTGAGGCAGTGAATCACCTTTTGGATCCTAATATTTTAACAATTGGATTCGCACGACGTTTTGCGACCTATAAACGTGCCGCCTTGTTTTTAAGTGATATCGAACGCATGCAAGAGATATTAAACAATGTAAACCGGCCAGTCCAGTTTATCTTTTCTGGGAAGGCACACCCTAAAGATGAGCCAGGGAAACAATTTATTCAAAAAATTGTAAATACACGTCATGACAAGGGATTTAACGACAGAATTGTCTTTGTAGAAGATTACGATATCAATGTTGGTCGGCACTTAGTCCATGGTGTTGACGTTTGGTTGAACAATCCTCGGCGACCTCTGGAGGCTTCGGGGACGAGTGGCCAGAAAGTCACTCTAAATGGGGGGCTGAATTGTTCGATTCTTGATGGCTGGTGGGCCGAGGCCTATGATGGGACTAACGGTTTTGCGATTGGGCACGGGGCTGGCCATGCCGATGAAAGCTATACCGATAAAAAAGATGCCGAAAATTTGTACCGTGTTTTAGAAGATGAGGTGATCCCTTGTTTCTACGATCGCGATTCAGACGGTCTACCACAGCGTTGGATTGAGATGATGAAAAATTCAATGAGCTCTTGTGCCTGGCGTTTTAGTGCTTATCGTATGTTAATGGACTATACAAAAGAGTGTTATGAGCCTTCAGCTGGTGGTGTTAGTTGTGAAATGCCCTAGTGGAGATACTGTCAAAAGGAGGATTGAATTCCTTCTTTGATATCTTAAGGGGTGTTTACGGCTACCATTCTGTTGTGAAATAAGACCTTAGCATTGATTGAATTCCCCTTGAACCGAAGTAATAAAAAACAATTCGCCCTTTCTGTAGTTACCAATATCGCAAACAAAATAACGGTCATTGTGGTCGGCCTTTTGGTGTTGCCATTGATGATTGGGTACCTTGGACCGGAACAGTTTGGTTGGATTACGCTTGCGATCTCTTTTTTGGCAATTTTGCCTATTCTTGATATTGGTTGTGGCACTGCTGTTGGTCGATTTATTGCACAGGTGCCGATTGACGATCCTCTAAGGATAACCAGGTGCCGGCAATATGGTTTGACTGGCTATCTTTTTTCTTTTCTGATTGTCGCCGTTGCTTGTAGTATTCTGCTACCTTTTTTACCATGGTTAAGTGCGTTCTATCATTTGCCAGTCGAATTGCGAGATGATTTTGAGTGGCTTGTTATTTGGTCAATCTTGGCAGCTAGCACACGATCGGTTTCGGCGATTCCTCGAGGGGTGCTATCAGGGGCAAACCTGATACCTAAGGTCAATGGAGTTGAAATAACAGCTACGCTCACAAGGATAGGCACCCTTGTTTTTCTTTACACTCTTTTTGAACCAGCTCTATTTTGGTTTGGGGTTTCGGCCTTCATGGCGAGTATTGTACGGCTTGTTGGTCTAGGGTGGTCGGCTCGCTATTATGTGTTCCAAGGGCCGATCTTTCGAAGAGTGTATCTAAAAAAAGAAGTTGTTAAAGAGTACCTTGCCTTTGCCAAGGTAAAGTATTTTGGTGGAACAGGGGAAATTTTTCGTTCACAAGGACCAAGTTGGGTTGTTGGAAAATTTTTAGGACCATCAAACCTAGCCTTGCTGAGCCCTGTTATGACACTTATGCAGATGATTTCGTCTTGCGCAATGACTGTTATTTTACCTCTTTATCCACTTGTCGGGAAGTTGTCGTCTGGAAAGAAGAAGGCTGACTTTAGCCATTGGATTCCTCTATTTACAAAATACTTACTACTTATTGAATTGGTTGTTGCAACTCCGCTCTCTCTTTATTCTGGAGAGATTCTCCAGTTATGGTTAGGAGATGATTTTGTGACAGTCTCATTTTTATTTGGAGTTGTTGCAGTTGTCGGATCAATGATTTCTTTACGTTGGGTTTACTACTTTATGGCATTAGGTGGAGCAAAAATTACAGCTATTGAAATGAGCACAGTTACATCCGCTATCATTAGTTTAGTTGGGTTAGCAATCGGTGAAGGGTTTTTGGGGTGGGGATTGTCTGAATCGGTATTTTTCTTTTTAGGGATCCTTCTTTTGCAAGAAGTGGTCTATGTTCCGTGGGCCTATAGAAATGTCTTTAAATATTCGATTGTAAAACTATGGTGGAGTTCTTATCTATGGCCAGTTGGAGTTGCGATGTTAACAATTCTGTTAGGACACGAGCTTCGAGAATTTTTTCAACCAGCGAGCTGGGCCTTCCTTTTACCTTTGCTTTTCTTGCAAGCTGCTATTGCGACAGGTGTCTTTCTTTTGTTTTGCACAACAAAAGCAGAGCGAGAAGAAGTATTAAAGCTTGTTAATTCTTTGAAGAAGAAAAAGTAGGTTAGTTGGAGGGAAGCGGTAAGAAGCAGCATAGAATTTTTGTAAATAAGAGTGGTGGCTAAAATTAAGGTATATTAAAAATTAAGTTCATAACTACAATAAACTAAGTTGTTTTTTTATAGTTGAAAGTCATGAGTAAAATAAAAATTCATATCATGGGTGCTGCTTCTGGGCCCATTAGTGGCACGGCGATTTTGTTGGAGCAACTTATTGAAGAACTGAAAGAGTACCCTGAGGTACATTTTACCCTAAGCGATACCATGGTATTCAAGTCGGGTAATCTATTCTATAAGCTGTTCTTTACATTAAGGGCTATTTGGCGGACATTTCGGTCAGATGTTACATCTGTACATTTAAGCTACAATGGTGTCCTGTATATTGCCCCTCTTTTCCTGTTTTGTGCCCGTCTCTTTCGCAGGAAGTTTCATTTTAGAAAGTTTGGCGGCCAGTTTCATCGATATTATGAAGATTCAAAAGGATTAAGGAAAAAACTGGTAAAATATATTCTTTCTAAATCCGATCTTTCTTATTTTGAAACAGACCATTTGGTTGGTTATTTTAAAGAGAAATTTCCCCAAAGTAATATTCTTCATTACCAGAACTCCCGCAAGAGGCCCAACTTTGAGTTTACTCTTAAAAGGCCGAGGACAGGAAAATTTCTTTTTGTAGGGTCTGTTATTCCTAGTAAAGGTGTTTTAACGATTTTGGAGGCTTCTGGTCAGTTGCCTGACTGTGAGTTTCACTTTTATGGTCTTTTAGGGAATGAAATCAGTAAGGATCAAATAAACAGGAACCCCAACTGCTTTTACAGAGGAAGTGTCAAGGCCGATGAAATTCAGAAAGTCATGTTAGGGTATGATTGTCTCTTATTGCCCTCTTATTACGCTGGAGAAGGATACCCTGGAGTCCTCTTGGAGTCCTACTCAATAGGTGTACCTGTGGTTGTGTCCAATTGGCAAGCCCTTCCAGAACTAGTAGAAGAAGGAAAGACAGGGTATTTGGTTGAGCCGAAGGCCTCAGGTAGTTTGGTTGATAAAATTACTCATTTTCGTAATCTTTCTGATGACCAGTTGAATAAGATGAGAGAGAGTTGTCTTGAAGTATTTAATTCAAAATTTGTCTCTACCGTACTAACTGAAAAGTTTGTTCACGACATGAAGATGTTGTGTGGCCCTAAATCAATCAGAAAAACGGAGTAAGGCCCTAAGGTGTTTGAAAGAATCTACTCTAAGCTTCCCGTGTTCTTCCAAAATATCGTGTTGTCGGTCTATGCATTTATGATTCGAAAGCGGCGCAATGCTACATCCGTTCATATTGAACAACATGAGTTTTCGACAGGCGATGATTTGAGCCGATACCATAATAAAAAACTGAAATTAGTTTTTGAAAATGCGAGTCGTTCAGAATATTGGAACAGGCTGTTTAGAGAGCATGGAGTTGATATTGAATCACGTAATAGTTTGAAAGAGTTGAGAAAACTACCACTAACCGAAAAAAGGGATTTACGGGATTGCCAAGAAGAGGTTGCCCTATCTGCTCACGATAAAATTACTCTTACAACAAGTGGTTCAACGGGTACTGGATTTATTTTTAATACAACAGCCTACGCTGAGTCCGCCTCTCGATACTTTGCGGAACGATATTGGCGCCGATTTGGAGTTGGATCCCCAATGTGGTGGGCATCGTTTGCAGGAAGAGTTGTCGTCCCTTTGACCCAACAGAATCCACCATTTTGGCGGAGTAGCTATTTCAGTCGCCAAGTGTTTTTTTCAAATTATCATCTTAGCTCTACGACAATTAGAGCTTACATTGACCACCTAAATAAAATTCAACCGATGTGGCTTCATGGCTACCCTTCCTTCCTAGGCTTGTTGGCGAGTTTGGCAAAAGAACAGGGGATACATCTAAGCTATCGCCCCTACGCCGTAACGCTCTCTTCGGAAAATGTATCAGAGAGTCAACTTAAGGAACTTAAAGAATTTTTCCAAACGAGTGTTGCACAGAACTATGGACAGACGGAGGGGGTTGCCATTTTTACTGAGTGTGAGCAAGGTAAACTGCATATTGATGAAGAATTCTCTTACGTTGAGTTGATCCCTGTTGATGGTCAAGAAGGCAAGTACGAGGTTGTTGGGACTTCTTTTTTTTAATATGGTGTTCCCATTTATACGGTATCGTACAGGAGATATCGTCGAGTTTACAAATCAAAAATGTTCTTGCGGCCGAACTTCTAGAGTAATTGATTCGATTGATGGAAGACAAGAGGATTTTGTAGAGCTTCCAAATGGTGCAAAAATTGGTCGATTGGACCATTTGTTTAAAGGTATGACATCAGTTGTGGAATCTCAAGTTGTTCAGTATTCAGATTTAAGTAGAGATTTTCGCATTGTGAGGTCAAAAGGTTATTCAGGTGATTGCGAAAAAAACCTAAATGAAAAAATAAAATCACTCCTAGGTAGTAATGTAGTGTATGATTTTGTTTACTGTGAAAAAATTCCACGTGGGAAAAATGGTAAACTTCGTTTTGTTGTCAAGGAGAAAGAAAGGAGTGGTTTTGATTAGTGAGAAATATGGAGCCTACGGCTCCGCATGGAAAAGCTTCTCCCATTTTTTGTGAATCGATTCCACTGAAAAATCATTCGCTCTGGCAAGCCCTTTTTCAACATAGTGTTGATATTTCTTTTCATCTTCCATAAGGGTAATAATGGCTTCTGCTAGCTTAGAAACATTATTCTGCTCGATAAGAATACCGTACTCGCTATCGCCTAAAATTTCTCGGGGACCTGTTGGGCAATCGACAGAAACAACGGGGAGCCCAAACTGCATCGCCTCGATGATTGTCATTCCAAGGCTTTCATAATGCGAAGTCATTAAAGAGATGCCAGACCTCTGGTAACACTCCGCTATGTTAGGGGGGTCTCCTGGAAGAAAGACGTTTTTCTATTTTTAAAGCTTTAATTTTTTCCAGAGCTTCTCGCTCTTTCCCCTCACCATAGATCGAAAAAGTTGCTTCACGTATTTTTCTACAGACTTCGACAGCAACCTCTATGACTAACTCAAAGTTTTTTAAAGAGACAAGCCGACCTATAGAAATGGCTGATTGTTGATTTTCAGTTTTATAAGATAGAAGG
>JALCBQ010000129.1 GCA_028066335.1 Pirellulaceae bacterium | reverse complement strand
GGTTGGAGCCTTGAATACGAATTTGCTACCCAAACACTTACCAAAAAGGGCAAGGCACCAGCTAGCAGTACTCAGGGACGTCAAGCTGGACGTCGTCGACGTGGCCGCAGCCCCGAAGAAGAACAAGATGGAATGCAATCGTTCCTTCTGAACGAAAGTGGGGAGTTCGTTGGTCTTGATGCCGAAGGTAACGAAATTGTTATTGATGAGACTCAGCCAGAGCTTGCTGTTGCACAAGTTCGACAACAGCGTGGGCAGCAGCGGGGACAGCAACGGGGTCGCCAACAACGCCAACAAAACGATGAACAAGTTATGCGTCGTTTTGATAAAAACAAAGATGGCAAGCTCGATGCTGACGAACTCGGCGAATTACTAGAAGCACGTAGAGAAGAGGGCGGTGCTGGTCAAGGCAGCGAACAAGATCAAAAGCCTGCTTATCGTAACTATGCTCCTAATAACGAGTATTATGTCTACGTACAAGACCATAACCTCTATTTTGCTGAGGAAGGCAAGGAAGATGAAGCTGTCAAGCTGACCTCTGATGGTGTTGAAGGTTATAGCTTTGGTGGTGGCCGCGGTGGTCGTGGCGGCGGTCGTGGTGGTGGTCGTGGCGGCGGTGGCCGTCGTGGTGGCCAACAAGCTGCTGCTAGACCTGCTGCTAACAGCGAAGGGAAGTCGAGGCCAAATGTTACCTGGTCTAAAGATTCCAAGGCTTTCCATATGACACGAAGTGATCGACGTATCAAGTCGGAAGAGCTCTTTCTAGTCAATTCGCTCACCAAGCCACGTCCGAGCCTTGAGCGTTACGGATACCGTATGCCGGGTGAACCGAGTGGTGCAAGTGAGTTATTCGTTTTCCATATGGATAATAAGAAACTTCGTCAGGTTCAGCCTGCCTGGAAGGGTGAAAGTTATCGTGGAGTCGAGTGGGGAAGTTCTTCGGATACTCTTCGGTTTACTCGTACCGAAAAGACTGGCCGTAACCTTGACTTGTGCGACCTCGACACCAAAACTCTCAAGGTCAAAGTGTTGATCGCTGAGCATGTTCAAAAAGCAAACATCTCGACTCAAGCTGTCCGAAAAATCAATGATGGCAAGCAGTTTATCTGGTGGTCTCAGCGGACTGGTTGGGGACACTACTACCTTTATAACCAAGATGGTACCTTAAAGAATCGTATTACCCGTGGTGACTTGAAAGCTTCAAGCATTGTTCAAGTTGACGAAGAAAAGGGTGTTATGTACTTTAAGGGAACGACCAATCAAAAAGGTGAAAATGTCTATAACAACCACCTTTATCGTGTCAATCTTGACGGTACTGGTTTGACACTTATGGACCCGACCGTCGGACTTAGCGACGATAGCATGGGATATAGTGCAACATCTACGATGTCCCCGAACAAAGATTTTGTCGTTTCTAACCTCACTCGTTTAGATCGTGCTCCCAAGTCGGTCGTTTACGATGGAAATGGAAATGTCGTTATGGATCTCGAAACGGCTGACCTTTCCCGCCTTTACGAAGCGGGATGGAAAATGCCGACGACTTTTAAAGTTAAATCGGCCGACGGTGTTACCGATCTCTATGGTAACATGTGGAAGCCATTCGATTTTGATCCTACCAAAAAGTATCCTATTATTCTGTACCAATACCCCGGTCCTCAAATGGAGGCTGTTACCCGCAGATTCACCGCAACCAACGCGAGCCAACAGTTAGCTCAAATTGGGTTTATCTGTATCGAGGTTGGACACCGTGGTGGTACTCCAGAACGTTCGCAATGGTACCATCGACATGGTTACTACAACCTGCGAGATTACGCTCTAGCTGATAAGAAAGCAGCTGTCGAGCAACTTGCTGCCCGTCATTCGTTTATCGACATTGAGCGAACTGGCCTTCATGGTCACTCGGGTGGTGGTTTCTTTACTGCGGCTGCTATGTTGGTCCCTCCTCATAACAAATTTTGGAAGGTAGGGGTCTCGACCGCCGGTAACCACGACAATAATGTCTACAATGCTCCATGGTCGGAGAATAATCATGGCCTGAAGGTTCATGAAAAAGAGAGTGGTAAAGAAGTTCGCTATGCGAAGGCTCGAAAGCTTGTCAATGACGATGCAGCGACTTTCAAAAAATGGAAAGCCGAGCAAAAAGAGGCTGATGCCAAAAAAGGCAAAGAGCCACAAGAACGTGGTGATGAGAACAAGGATGACGAAAAAAGTGATGACAAAAAGGATGACGAAAAAGGGGTAGTCAAAGACATCTTTGTCGATACCGAGTATCGTATTCACGTTGCTACCAACGCCGAAGTTGCCAGCAACCTCGAAGGTCATCTCTTCCTTGCTCATGGTGACATGGACAACAATGTTCACCCTGCCGGTACCATCCGTCTTGTAGACGCACTCATCAAAGCAAACAAACGGTTTGACTTTATGATTGTTCCTGGTGCCCGCCATGGCTTTAATTTCGACGAGCGTAAGTGGGAGTATTTTGCTGAACACTTGCTTGGTTGGAGGCCTCAAAGTGCCGATATCAACGATAAAAAATAACTATCGTTAGAGATAAAAATAAAGGGAGCCCCAGATTTTTGGGACTCCCTTTTTCTTTCAGGTGTTTAAATGCCAACTTCTTAACGTAGTTATAACATCCCTTTACCTGGAGGCTTAAGCTGCGCGACGAAGGTAACTATGTAGCGACCTTTTTTCATCAAACACTTCTTGGCAAATTGCAAGGGTACGAGTTACCATTCGTTCGGCAGAAAAGAGGTGTTCTGCCCTTTTTTTAGCGCCGGCAGCTCTTTTTTTACACATTTTGGGGTTTGCAATTGCTTCAGAAATCGCCTTGCTAAGAGCAACCGGGTTTTTTGGAGCGACACTCCAGGAAATCGGCTGTGGTAAGGAGTGATCAACTAGTAGATCAGGAATGCCACCTGCAGATGTTGCAACGACCGGACATTCGGCAAACATGGCATCAATGATTGAAGTGTTAAGCCCTTCCTGATGTGAGGGCATTACAAAAAGATCTGCCCCTTGTAGTAGATCAGGGATATCATTTCGAAAGCCGAGAAATTGGACGTGGTTGCTCAGGTTGTGGTTTTGAACAAAGGTTTGCAACTCTTCGAGTAACTCTCCATCTCCAGCAAGCATGAGTCGGACATTGGGATGATTTTGAATGACTTCTGGCATTGCTTCCAATAAATAGCGGTGGCCTTTGGGATCTGTTAATGTCGCGGTGGTTAGCAACATAAAGTGATCATTGTTTAGGCCAAGGCTTTCTCTACCGAGTTGCCGGTTACCATTTTGTGCACGAGTTGGGTCAACCCCATCGTGGACGACACGCAAAAGATCAGGAGAAAGGCCACTGATACGACACGCCGCTGCAACAGCGCTTGAAACACAGAGAACGCGATCGGAAAAAAGAGAGTATCGCGAGGCCATCTGAAGCGAAAAATTAACCCTTCGCATTGCGAGCCTAACGGTAATAGGCAGACCTGAGGCGGCCAAACCAGCCGAGGTCAGGGCGTGGGCATCGTTGTAGATTAAAACATCTGGTTCTGCAAAGCTAAGCATTTGCCGAATTTTAAAGAGATTTTGAGGTGAACGCCCCCGTCCTGCAAAAGTCTGGACTTCAAAATTTTCTGACCGCATCCGCTTGGTGAACTGGCTTCCCTCAGGTGCTAGAAGAAGGACATCGTGTCCATGACGACGGAGACCAGCCGCCAGCAAACGGGCCTGCTCTTCGCCTCCGTGCCACTGCTTTTGCGTAGAAACTAGAACAAATTTATAATGTAGGTGGTTCGTTGACATGGTCGTTTTTCTGCTGCAAAAATAAAAGGAGCCGACAGCCTACTATTTTTCTCTGTTTTTTGTCAATGGGAGGTCAAATTCAGCCAGTTTCACATTTCGAGAAAAAGGGCGTTTTGGTATCTTTAGGTAGTTCAGGTTGTTCTCTTTGTTGTCGAAAAATTAAAACTTGCCCTACTTAGAGCAGCAGAGACGTTCTATGAAAATTGCTCTCCTCATGCCGAATTGGATTGGTGATGCAGTCATGGCTTTACCGGCAATGACTCATCTTAAGAGAAAATATCCTCAGTGTGAGTTCATTGGTGTTATCAATCCATACCTTGGCGAGGTGTTTTCAGGACTTGATCTTTTTTCAAAAACAATTGGTTATCAAAAAAAGTCGGTAAACAAGGAACTCCGATTTTGGGGAGCTGTAAAAAAACTTCGCCAGGAGAGGGTTGATGAAATTATTCTGCTGACTAATTCGTTGCGTAGTGGTCTCTTTGCCTGGCTGAGTGGTGCTAGGAAGAGGAGGGGTTACGTCCGGTCCGGCCGTCGGTTTCTACTAACCGAACGCTATTATGCAGAAAAAGAAGATCAACAGTGGAAGGCGGTCTCCGCAGTTGATTATTATCTTCGTCTTGTTGATGGTGAAAACCTAGCTCCAAAACAGAGAAAACCACGCCTTGTTGTTACCGATGAAGAGAGTATGCTCGCTGAAAAAATCTGGAAGAAGTTTGATTTTGGTGACCAAAAAACAGTCGTTATGAATGCTGGCGGTGCCTACGGCTCTGCCAAACACTGGGACGATGTTGCCTTTGCAAAACTGGCTAATCTGGTCGTTAAACAATATGGGGCCAACGTTCTGTTCATTTGTGGCCCACAAGAAAAAGAGACAGTCAAAAAAATCGTCTCTTTGGCCGATAACCGGAAAATCCAAAGTCTTGCAGAAGAGGAGGTTAGCCTCTCATTGAGTAAGGGGTGCATAGCCAAAAGTGACTTTGTCGTTTCAACTGATAGTGGGCCACGACATATCGGGGCCGGTTTTGGAAAGGCGGCGGTCGCTATTTTTGGACCAACCGACCCTGTTTGGAGTCATAATTATAATCCTAATGAAGAGATCGTTTATCACTCGATCGGGTGTGCCCCGTGCGCGAAGAGGTCTTGCCCTTTAGGACATCACGATTGTATGAAGCTGCTACAGCCAGAGGTTGTCTTTAAGAAAATCGAGGATATCGACAAACGTCTTGGAGTTTTTAATAACTCTCGTTCTCCTTCAAAAACGGCCTATATTGCTTAGGTGGATTAATCAGGAGAGCTTGTTTTTTTCCTTGAGATACTCGATAACGATTCTTGCAGATTCTTCGACCGAGGTTTGATCGGTACGAAGGTGAATTTCGGGGCTTTGGGGTGGTTCGTAAGGTGATGAGATCCCAGTGAAATTTTTAATTTTTCCTTCGCTCGCTTTTCGATAGAGCCCTTTGGGATCCCGCTCCTGGCAAGTCGCAACTGGGGCGTCGACAAAAATCTCAATAAAATCATCGGCGTTCCCATTGGCCGTTAGGTGGTTTCTTACAAGGGTTCTGTCTTTTTGAAATGGGCTTACAAAGGCGGCAAGAGTAATGAGTCCAGACTCGCAGAAGAGTTGGCCAATGGCCCCAATTCGTCGGATGTTTTCCGTTCTGTCCTCTTCTGAGAACCCAAGGCCAAACCGCTTTGCATAATCCTGACCATATTTTTCGTGTAAGAGTTCGGGGGGGGCATTTAGGCCGTGCCTAATATTATCACCATCTAACAGAAAAGTATGGAAGTTTTGTGTGTGAAGTTCTTGTTCGACAACGTTGGCAATAGTACTTTTGCCCGATCCACTAAGTCCCGTGAACCATAATAGGCATCCATTTTGTTTTTTAAGCATTTGACGATCTTCCCGAGTAACCGAGTGATCATGCCATACGATATTTGACTTTTGGGGATTTTTTTCCATTAAGGATAGATACCTAGAGGAGGCCAGGTGGTGTAGTTTCCTATGAAAAAGGAATTTACCCATTGTAATCTCTTAGCCCTTCACAGCAAAGCTGCTAATTGTTAGAAATCGGTTGGCAGTGCGGCTAATTCACAAATGTTGGTGTGGAGAACATTTTTGGGACAGCTCCAAACTAAAAAAAAGAGAGCTTGTTGGCACCACAGGCCAGTCGGGTGGCCTTGAATAAACCCAGCCCCTTTAGCGACAGCGATTGCCGAATGGGTCGCTCTTAAGGTTAAACTATTGACTTGACTCCGAAGTAAAGAACTTTTTTCACTATTGGCAGCCTGTGTCAAAGCGAGCAATTGATCGTGGAGACTTTGCCACTGCTGACGAAGTTTCTGTGTCGGTGGGGAGATTTCGGTTCGGATAACAGCTTCGTCTTCGAGATAGGAAATCGCTGCATCAGAGAGGCCAAGGGCCAATGTCGAGGTTTGCAGTCCACCTGTATTACCTCCTGCACCTTGTTGCAGGACATCAACGACTGGGCCGGCGAGAATATCGGTGTCAGGAACAAAAACGTCAGAAAGTTCGACCGCCCCCGTTAGACTTTCAGAGAGGCTTACCAGCTTTGCAGGTTCGTTACAATGAACACCAGGTGTCGAGGGCTTTAAGGTAAAAAGGATCTGTCGTCCATCGTTTAGCTCGGCTCCCATGACGATGAGGTCGGCCTTAACAGCTCCTGTTACCCAAGGGCTCATTCCGTTAAGAATATATCCACCCTTGGTATTTTCAGCAAGGAGAACCTGCTGTTTAAGGTGTCTACGGCTTGTTGTTAGATGGGAGATGCCAACGGTTGCGAACATTTCGCTGCTTGCCAGTTTAGGAAGATATTTTTGCTTGAGATACTCATTTTTGCTTGAGAGAATCCTTTTTACAGCTCCTTGGCGTTGAGTTAAAACAAAGGCAGTCGTCAGACACGCAGAACTGAGGTCAATATAGCCCTGGGTGATTTTTGCTTCGGGAAAATTATTTCCACCCCACTTTGGTGGTAAAAACCATCGATAAACACCGTGTTGATCACAGGCAATTAACTGTTTATGGGGCCAGCCAGCCTCTGTGATTGAGGCCGACTCTTCTTTTAATTGGTGATATAAACTAGAAAAATTGTCTGAATTTTTTTGTGCTCTATTCATGGCAGGGCCTAGTTTTCAAAAGGACAGGTCGATTTTGGTGTTCATTTGGTCAAGTTAGTTTATGGGAATGCGACTATTTTCTTGGATTTGTTTTCCTTCTGCAACAGAATGGGCTATTTTTTTAGTGGGGAGGGTTGTTTCCCTATTTCATCCTTGCTACTTTGAGCGAGAAGATTACC
>JALCBQ010000128.1 GCA_028066335.1 Pirellulaceae bacterium | reverse complement strand
TCCCTGCCTTTTGACACTCGGTTGTTTCTCTATGATTACTTCGCCCAACTCGAAGAGCTATTAAGGCGAATTGTCTTCTCAAAAACATCTTCGGCCCCTTTAATTGCAGTGATTTGCATATCGGCAAAATCAGTATTAAAGTCGGGCCCTTCAAGGGTGATCGTTTTGGCGAGGTGATCGCCCCCTTCGTCGAGACCTTCGGTGGCAACGATTTTGTACCATTGGTACTGGAATGAAAGGGGGCTGCCAATGTTTTCATCGCTACCTCTGAGGAAGACCCAGGTTCCGGTTTTGTACAATTCGTCGAGCATTTTTTTCACCTCGGCTCGATTGGTTCCATAAGGAACCTCAAGACGAAGGGCACCTCCAGAAAAGCCTTGATCGAGAAAGTTAGCCCTTACAACGGTAACAGTCCCTTCGGTCGGAACCGTTTCGTAGTTTGTCCCTTTGCCAATATAAAACTCACGTTCGTCAACGACAACGATAGAGAGTTTATAATTTTCATGCTCATCATTTTCTGAGGGCATCAGGGCAGTACCGAAGCGAGCTGGTGTTTGAGGAACTAGGGTAGCAAACCAGCTGTAGCGGTCGTCGAATCGACGACGGAGGAGGAAGTCATTGGTGCCATCATTGATCGCGTCAAAAATTTGTGTCGGCTGAGATTCCCTGTCGGGGGCCGGCTGTGCTTCCAGGAGACTTCGCAAGGTAAAGACTGCCTCGGCTTGGTAGCGAGACATCGGCCGGATCGTTGTCGTAGTACCAGTGATACGATCGGTGTTTTGCCGAAGGGTGATTCTGCGAATAGCAGGCAGGCTGTTATTCGCATAAAAATATTGATTGGCGACGGGGAATTCGCTGAACTTCGTATGTTCTCCAACCTGAGGGTTACTGGCATCGGGGCCAAAATGGTAATCGACCTGACCGATTAGCCAAGGATCGAGAACGATTGGCTGCCGACTGTCAAGGAGGCTAGGGTTTAGGTTGGTATGTGGGTCGGCTGGGTCAATTGGGATATAAAGAGGTGAATTTATATTGCCGCCCAAAAAATCGTTTGTGAGTGCAGGAGGTACCCAATCTGTTCCATTAAAGTAGAGCCAATGTTCGGGAGCATCCATTTGTCGAATTTCAAAATTCCGATAAGCCTGCTTCGCCAATTCGGCTCGCCGCTCGTTCCCTAGTCCTGAGTCGGCAAACTGGGTCGCTATAGCAATCGTTGTTAATACACCAAAGAGCCCAAGAGTGACGACCCCTAGCGTAACGAGGATCTCAATGAGGGTAAAACCGCCACGAACTCGATGACTTGGCCAGATCGATCCAGAGACAGGTTGAGTTAATTGAAAAAGGGACATCGTATTGCTTTTATAAAATCGAAGAGGTTTTTAAAATTGGCTGACTGTGTTGCATTTGAAAATAATATTTTAAAGCGAACAGTTCAAAATAACTTACTGCTGTCTATCACTAAGGTCGCGCCCTTGGAGGGCGAATTTTCGGCCATTACGGAGGGTATTGTCGTTCCCTAATTTTTGCTCAGCAGAAGGATAATGGTTTCTGGTTGTTGTAATCTCACCGGTCAAATGGTGAATCGAGACCCAAAAGTTAGTCGGATCGTTAAGGTTTTCCTGCCCTAACTGCTCAATTTTTCCTATGCAAAGATGGGTCGGCTCGTTGATAATAACCCCGAAGTCACCTCGGCGAATCTGTTTGCCTGAAGGATCGAAAAGGATAATAACGTGATCGTTTGTATTGACAGATGGATAAACAGAAGGAGAGCCACCTTCTGCAAATGGGGCAAACTCGATACCGGTTGCCCCTTGCCCCGAGAGGGTAAGGTCGATCGCCGTCGTGTTGCCAATCGTTAATGTATCGTAGATAGAACTTTTGGGAGGGAGTGTAATTTCAAAGGAGAGGGGCCGACCCGTTGGAGGTGGAGGAGCAGAGACCGAGCGAAATTCGATTTCTACGCCTCCGTTCATGTCAGGGGGGGTAGCACTCACGATAACGTACTCGGGCCCTGCCTGATTGAATCGGATCGTCATTTGTAAAAAATCGTTTGGGTCGGTATTTTCGGGGGCTGCGCTGTCGTAAAATGTATAGAGTGAATTGAGAAGAGCTGAATCGGTCAATATTGCGGTACAATAACACCCCCCGCCGTAGTAAAAATTCTCGATAGCATTTAGTGGCAAGCCATTGGGACCTCCTGCACTTTGATCAATCATAAAAGTCCGAGTAGGATCGATAATCGCGGCCGACTGGCTGCTATCTCCACGATATTTGGGCTGAGCGACGACCATAGAAAGTTGAGTTGAGTAGCGGAGCGATTGTTCGACCTTGCTCACAGGAGTATTTGGGTCGTTGACATCAAACTGACTATAACGACGTTCAATTCGAACACCGACGACACGACCAAGGGTCATTGCTTTGTTACGGGCCGTTTCTAGATAGGTGCTAACCTGCCGCGCGCTGTTACGCATACGAAGATCTTTGCCAATGGACTTCAGAGACGGAAGGCTTATGGCAATTAAAATTCCAATGATCCCAACGACGACCAGTAGCTCGATCAAGCTAAATCCTCGCTTCTTTTGAGAAAAAGAAAAGGGATGAGCATTGTAAGAGATAGATCGTTTTACAAACATAATGTTGCCAATTGAAAAAGGGGAAAGTGAAGAGAACATCAGCCTTTTTCCCTGTTAGTTCGGTTTTCTTGGACTATGGTTATGAATATTGTCGAAATGGTTGAGCAGGCCATAGCCACTAAAGGATGGGGTTCCGCCGAAGGCCGTCTCTCTTTCCCAACGCTCCCGAGTATAGGGAAGGGGAAAATATAAGATCTGAAGATCAGGGTCATTTTGAAAAGAGACGAGCTCGTTCTTTTGGAGATCTTCTGGTTGGCCAATAAAGTTGTCGGTAGTAATAACGGCATCGCTTGCGTCGCGAAGATATTGTCCACTTAGTGGTGAATAAGGATCGTTTGGAATTCCACTAGGTGAGAGGCCATCGGGGAAAGAGCCAGTCTCATAGCTGTAAACAAAAGGGTTCTCGGTAGGGCCAGAATCGACGAGAAGTTCATCATCTCGAATATCATAAAGCTCGTCAGGGCCAGCCGAATAGATAAGGGGGGTGAGCATAAATGTCCCTTTGTGGTCATTGAGGCGAATGAAGTTATCGCGGTCGATATTGAAAGGGTCAAAAGGGTCTCGCTTGAGTTTGGTTAAATCGAGATTACCGGTCCCATCAGTAAATTGGACAAACGGCTGTTTTGGCGAGGAAAAGCCCCGAGGCCATCGGATGAAACCGATCGGGTTTCCCCATGCGTCGAGAAACTCTTTCATGCCGTCTCCATCGACGTCACCGATTTCGGCAAGAGTAAAGAATTGATCACTGTCGGGGGTCATCTCTCGGACGATAAGGTAAAGACACTCGGCCCCCTGGAATGTTCGGCTCCACCTCCAGGTGGTGGGGTCGCTCTGGCTCTCTTTTACAGCGAGCACACGTCGATAATAGCGGTTTGCACGGGGTGTATACTCCCCTTTTTCCGAAAAAGCCTGTGTTGTCATGTCAGGATCGATCACATCAGAGACACGATCAGGGAGCTCCATACGCATTTTTTCCCGTAATGATTCTAGGCGATAACGGGCAACCTCTTCGGCAACAATAAGGCTGCTATCTAGCCGTGCGTCGCGTTCAACCCATGCAGGGACTCTAACAGATCGATATTGGAACTCTTCAACCCGTTCCATAATAAGAACGTCGAGTTTTTCGATTTGGGTTTGGGTCCGTATTTCTTTTGCTTCTTGGGCCGCTCTCATATAGGCAACGGTCCCTAACCCCATGAGCAAACTCAGAATACTAATAACGACCAACAGCTCAATAAGACTAAAGCCGTATCTCCCTTTGGAGAGAAAATTCGAATTCGCGGAAGTGAGTCTCATAAAAAACCTACTACCAAAAGAAGAAAAAAGAGGAGAAACAAAAGGTTTAAACATGAGCAAGCCGCTAGCTGCCAAGGGTTGTGCCTGTCGAAAAATTAGTAATATTGTCGGCCGCGCGGATGGAGATTTTAGTCGGATCGCCATTACCAGGATAGATTCCAGTTGTTAGGGTATCGTAAAGCTCGTCTCGACCTGCAGTGATAAGCTGGAAGCTATTTGGGTTACAGTAAGGTTCGGCATCATTACCATCGGCAAAAAGGTAAGGGTGAGGGTAGTGGTTGGTATCGGTACTGCCGATAGAATGCGTGAAGGTCAAAAACGCAGGGTTCGGAGTGCCGTCAGGGTTATAGCCGTAGGTTTTGTGATTGAAATAGACGATCGGGTTTTGAATCGAAGTAACGCCAGACGGAAGGTAGATAAATACTGTCCGCATGTCGGTCGGGTCGGCAGCAGCAAAAGGTTGGCTTGATTTGAGCTGAGCTGCTTTAAACTCAAAAAGCTCGTCTCGTGGCTCATTTCCATAATTATCGCTCAAGGGGCCACCTGTGCCGATAAACGGATTTTCTAAGTCGGCGCTAAGGCCTGAAAGAAAAAAATAGAGAGCATGAGTCTGGTTCAGATCGTTTGTTCCGTCTTGGAGTTGTTCGGGGCCGTAGATATAAGCAATAACTGCGTTTCGATCGTCATTTGTCTGGTCGGGAAAGGCTGCTGCAAGGTGGGCATAGACAGCATCAATTTCGGAAAAATCGGGCGGGTAGGCGCCATATTTATTTTTATAAGCTTCGAGTGACTCACTAATTGTCGTCAGCTCCCATTTTTGCGCTGAATCTTGAGCGTATCGCATAGCCGTGAAGACTCCAGCGCTAATAAGAGCCATGAGAACAGAAATAATGCCAATGACGACTAATAACTCAACAACGCTAAAGCCACTACGCGATTTTTGTGGTCTTTGGAAAAGGAAAGAAGGCATGGATGATCCTTTCAAATAAGGAACACAGGAGTAAGTTGTATGGACGGCCCTTACAAACAAGAGCTTTATATTAAAAGCAAGATTCACCTCCACTAGTTTTTGTACCTAATGAAAGGGCCGCATACCAATTGAGGTGAATCTATGCAGCGGTTTTTGGTAATCTACTCTCAAAATTGTTGCCGACAATTAGTGAGAGCCAAGGTTCTACTGTGAAAGTTGAGTAATCATTGAGAAGAGTGGTGTAATGAGAGCGATCACAATAAATCCGACAACGACCCCCAGAAAGACGATCAAAATCGGTTCGATAATACGGGTCAAGCTTTCAGCCATCGTTTGGACTTCGTCGTCATAGTAGTCAGCGACTTTATAGAGCATCGTATCGAGTTCCCCCGATTCTTCACCGACATCGACCATGTTGACAACGAGATCATCAACGACCCGCTTTTTACTTCGAATGATATAAATTAAAACAGCCAGCACCCCAAAACCACCGGCAACGTAGAGGATTTCTTGTTGCATTGCAGGGGCAAAGACAGAGATAAAAGCGAGTGGGGAAGCGCCAAGTATGAACCAGAAAAAAAGCGAAAGGACGTTGAGTGGGGGAACACTATATTTCTTTAAAGGGACAGCAATCGTGTCGCCTTCACGGATCGATTCCGAAACACGGGTAAGCATCCTTTCAAACATGGCATGGTTTGAGGTCTCCCTTGTAATATTGAGTGCATCAAGGATAGGGACACCACTTTGGACCAGGGTGCCGAGGGTTCGGCAAGTCCGAGACATAATATTTTTTTCTATAAGTGCCCCAACAACGGGGACTCGAATTAGGAAAAGATCCCATCCCATTCGACCGTAGCTAAACTTTCGTAAAATAGAGACAATGAGCCAAATGCCAAGAGGGATCGCCGGTATGGCATACCAATACTTGACCGTTTGCTCGGAAATATTTTTGAGCATGAGGGTGATCGCTGGCATCGTTAGGTCCATCTCTTCAAACATATGAATAAATGAAGGGACCAAAAAGTACATAATACCGGCAACAATAAGGATAGCAATCGACATAACAACGGCAGGGTAGACCATTGCTCCCTTGACTTTATTACGGAGCTGTTGTGCCCGCTCCATGAAGTCGGCAAGCCGTTGCAGAATTAGCTCAAGGGCACCGCCGGCCTCACCAGCTTTGATCATGTTTACATATAGTCGATTAAATGCTTTGGGAGCTTTGCCGAAACCTTCGGAAAGGGTCGCCCCCCCCTCGATTGCGTCGCAGACATCCATAAGGGAGTTTTTTAAACGACCTCCTTTTGCCTGTCCTTCCAATATCTTTAGACTTCGCAATACAGGAAGGCCGGCATCTTGCAAGATTGAAAGCTGACGGGTAAAGAGGGTCATCATCTTTGGCTTGATACCACCTATGGCGAGCCCCTTTTTTCGGCTTCCCCCTACTGTCTTGACAGCGCCACGGTCTTTCTTAATAGAGATGCGGGTGACATAATACCCCATCTCCCGAATAGTAGACTGCGCCTCCTCCTCGGTCGCCGCCTCAATGACATCTTTGATCTCGTCGCCAGTTGCACTCAATGCTTCAAACTGATAATTTGGCATAGCTTGATCTCTTTACAAATCTTTGAAAGTTTGTCTGACCGGCTCTGGCAAAGCGAGCTCTTGAAAAGGGGGCCAAATCGCCAGACAATAATAAATTTATTTGGTGGTTATATGAAAAAGTTTATTCCGCTTCAGGTCTTGATGTCACTTCGCGGATATATCTGTTTAGCCAGATATACTGGTGTCTCATGACACCATCTTTGGTGTTGGATTCAATTCTGACCGGATCCGCTTAGGCAAGCAATGTACCGAGGCTGTGCGAATAGTATCGACTTTTTCCGCAGGAGTCAAAAAAAAACCTGATAATTAACAAAAAGTGATGGAAAACGATAAAACACTAGAATAGCAGCACCATAACGGCCCCAACTTTCTAAAAACTGCCCTGCTAAGGCCCATTTAAAAAAATAAATATAAAAACTAAAGAGAAAATACTCAGCAGAGCCCTTTATGAGATTAGGTAATCTCACGAACAACACTATTCATTAAAGTCGCCAATGCATCCAGACAAACCATAAGAAAACTCAAATGCATTGGATGATATAGAAAAGAAAAATCGGTTCCATCTTTGAAAGGAGGCAAAGTCCAATTGATATTGTCGAGTTGATCCTCGGGTCACTTCCATGAAGCAGAGTAGCCATTTCCTA
>JALCBQ010000127.1 GCA_028066335.1 Pirellulaceae bacterium | reverse complement strand
GTTTGTAACATTGGTCACTTTGATCTTGAAATTGATATCGACTGGCTCGATAACAAATCAGGTGCCAAAAAAGAGACTTATAAAGACGATATGACCCACGGTGGCCCCGTTGATAAGTATACCTTTTCCAATGGCAACTCGATTCTGGTCCTTGCTCAGGGTCGCCTCGTCAATCTTGGCTGTGCCACTGGCCACCCTTCATTCGTCATGTCAAACTCTTTCACAAACCAAGTGCTGGCTCAAATCGCACTTTGGCAAGAGGCCGACAACTACGACTTGGGTGTTCATGTTCTTCCAAAACATCTAGATGAAGAAGTTGCCCGACTTCACCTTGAAAAAATTGGAGTCAAACTAACGACGCTCACCCAGGAGCAGGCCGACTACATCGGTGTCCCTGTTACTGGTCCTTTCAAACCGGACCATTACCGTTATTAGCAGACGGTAATATTGTTTGGCGGTATAAATAGTAATTGGTACTATAAATAGCCAAACATTATAAATCGCCGATACTGCCAAAATTGCTTATAGAACTACTGGTCACTATTGCAAAAAGCCTGGTTTCTTGTCAGAAATCAGGCTTTTTTCAGTTTTGGCCACTCCCCCTAGGCCCTCTCTCCTTCTCTTTGTAAAAAGAACTCTTTACAATCGAGAAAGATATTTGTCAATTGACCCTCCCTTTTTCCCTTGTGACAGTTGCAGGAATCGTTATGCCAGATATTTCCGCCTTTCGTGGTTTACGTTACGACCTAGGTCATATTGGTTCTTTAGAAAATGTTGTCGCCCCTCCCTACGATGTTATCGATACCGAAATGCAAACGGCACTCTATGATAAACATCCTGCAAATGTCATTCGACTGATCCTTAACCGGCAAGAACCAGGTGACGAAACGGGAAAGGAACGTTACCAGCGTGCTGTACGCTTTTTAAAAAATTGGCAAAAAGATGGTGTCCTGCAAAGTGATCCACTGCCTGCAATCTACGTTTATCACCAAATCTTCACCGAAGGAACGACAGAATATACCCGCCGTGGCTTTCTTTCACGGGTCAAACTTGAGCCATTTGGCACTGGAAACATTTACCCTCACGAAGAGACACACAGTGCGGCAAAAAAAGATCGCATGGAACTTATCTCAACGTGCAAGGCAAACCTAAGCCCAATATTTGGGATTTTTCCCGACGAGAAAAATGAGGCCCAAAACCTCCTTGAGGCAGCAATTACAACAGTAACCCCTCTCGAAACAAAAGATCACCTCGGAGTAATCCACCGACTTTGGCCAGTAACCGATACATCGGTTATTACCAAACTAACGGCGATCATGGGTCCCAAGCCGATGTTCGTCGCTGATGGACACCATCGATATGAAACTGCGTGCGAATACCGGGACAAATTAAAAGCAGAAACGGACAATTGGGATGAAGAACGGCCCGAGAACTCACTTCTTTGTATGTCCATCGGCATGTCTGATCCAGGAATGATCGTCTTGCCGACTCACCGCCTTTTCCGTGGACTGGCCGAACTGACCTCGGTCGAACTCATTGATAAACTGGGTGAAAATTTTACATGCACCCCATGTGGGACTGGTAGCGAACAAGCGACCAAATTATGGGAGGAGATCGAAGTCGAAGGAAACCAAGGCCAACTCGCCCTTTATACTCATAAAGATAACACCTGGACCATGGTTAAAATAACCGCTGCCGGTCAAGAAAAAATGGCAAGAATCGCCTCCGACAAAAGTACTTATTGGCAAGAGTTGGGTGTCTCGATTCTTCACCGTCTCATTGTCGACGATCTTCTTGAGGGACAAAGCAGTCCAGCCCCAAAGTATGTCCGTTCTCTTAGTGGTGTCATTGAAGGAATTCAAAACGGTGATACCGCCGGACGAGACGCAACAGGTCAGGCTGGTACCGAGGGGCATTTTCCACTGGTCGCTCTTGTGATGCCAGCCCAACTCGATCATATCCAGGCGATCAGTGAGAACAACGAGAGGATGCCGGCCAAGAGTACTTACTTCTATCCAAAGCTTCTTAGTGGCCTCGTCTTTAACATCCACGAGTAATACTGCAATGCTTTGTGGTTTGGTACTTTTGAAATAGTGTCAGCAAAAGGGGGATTGTTCCACGTGAAACAATCCCCCTTTTCTTTGCATGTACCCGATCCACCGCATTTGCTCCGGTTGTCCACAACTACCCAAACCGTTTCACGTGAAACATTCATACTGAACTTCTGTTGGGGCCTCACTATAAGGTTTCACGAGAAACATTCCTCGAAGGGGAGATGGACTTCATATCGATCACTTGTAAAAAGAGAAAAATGCCATTCCCCTTTTGAGTGACTTTTTCTATACTCTGCCTCTCGAATTTTCGGTCCTGTTTCTCATGAAGTAAAAGAAGACCTGCCGCTGTGGTCCGTACGATTTGTATTGCCAATCAAAAAGGGGGTGTCGGCAAGACGACGACCGCCATTCACCTGGCGACCGCTTCGGCGATTGCCGGACAGCGAACCTTATTAGTCGACCTCGATCCACAATGCAATGCCACGAGTGGCATCGGGCAACAACCACTCGAGCGCCACCCTTTAGTCTGCGAACGTCCTCTTGGAGAATCGATTCGAATTACTGAAGTCGAAAACCTTGGTATCCTGCCGGGGAGTCGCTATTTTCAAGATATTGATTACCTTGAAAATGGAAATGCCTCGCACTCAGAAAGGTTAAAACATCATCTGGCCAACTACACTCAGCGTTATGATCTCGTCTATATTGATTGTCCCCCTTCTCTGGGACAACTAACACAGACAGCCCTCTCTTCATCTAGCGAAGTTCTCATGCCGATTCAGTGTGAATTTTTTGCCATGGAGGGACTCACTCAAATGATCCATGTCATTAAGCGAATCATGCAGCGAGTCGATAATCAGCTACAATTCGGTGGAATTTTGTTAACAATGTATGAACCCCAACTAGAACTCACCCACGAAGTCGATGCCGAAGTCCGAGATTTTTTCGGTGAAATCGTCTTTGATACAGTTATCCCACGTGATGTAACTCTTTCAGAAGCTTCTGGTCATGGCCAGTCGACTTTTGAATATGCTCCACGTTCGCGTGGTACCCGAGCTTACACAGAACTTTGTCAGGAGATATTAGAATATGAGTAGAAAACGACGACTCGGCCGTGGCCTCGAGGCACTCTTAGGAGCTGCCCCCGAACAGCCATCCACACAACAAACTACTGAGGTACTACCCCAACAAACATCGGCGCCACAACAACCAGTGCAACAAGGGACAAACTCTACAGAACAAACTACTTCTGCCAATAATATTCCGACAAATTCTGTTGTTCCACAAACGATCGGCCCCCAGCCAACACAGCTATCTCGACCACAGTCGATCGAACCTCAGTCTTTGCGTCTCCATACCCCAGATAGTTCTCCAGAGAATCTGACACCTGTCAGGCAGGCTACCGACCCACCAACTTTGTCTGTTGGCAACCAGACACTAACTGATACAACGATCCAAGAAATCGACCTTCAGCAGATCGTTACAAACCCTTTTCAACCAAGAAAAGAGTTCGACGAGGCCGAAATTCAAGCACTCTCTGAGAGCCTCAAGGAGCACGATCTATTACAACCGATCTTGTTAAGGGCGACCCCCGATGGCACTTATGAACTCATCGCTGGCGAGCGCCGGTTTCGGGCTGCTCAAAGAGCAGGCTGGAAAAAAATCCCTGCGCAAGTCCGGCAAGCCGAAGACCGTCAAGTTGCCGAATTAGCCATTGTCGAGAACTTACAACGAAAAGACCTGAACCCCCTTGAGAAAGCTCTCTCTTTCGAACGGTACCTTACCGAACATGGAGCGACCCAAGACGAATTGGCTAGGCGGCTAAAACTGAATCGCTCAACGATTACAAACCTGCTGCGTCTTCTGGAATTACCACAATCCATTCAAGAAGAAGTAACCAAGGGACGCATCACTGCCGGCCACGCAAGGAGCCTTCTTGCAATTAAAGATCCGATCGAGCAACAAACTCTTTGCCAAACAATGATCGCACAAGGGTGGTCGGTCCGCAAAGCTGAATCAGAGATCCAACAAAAACAGCTTGAGCAACAATCTTCTTCACCAGTTACCACAACCCCAGCAAAAAATAGAGGGGCTATCATCGTCTCCTCGTTCGAGCAAAAATTGCAAAAAACCCTAGGGACCAAAATCTCAATTAAACAAGGGGCCAAAGGAAACGGTAAAATCTCGATCGATTTTAAAAATGGAAATGAATTTGAGAGACTTTACAAAATTCTCTCGGGGCAGGAGAGTTTGCAACAAGTTAGTTAAACATTTTTGCTAACGATCCTTTCCATCGAAAGTCAATACAGCCCCCCATATTAGGGACAACGGGAAGCCGTTTTTTTTATGAGATATTTCAAAGGAGACCTTGTCAGTATTTGAGGGCGAGGTTAGCATTAGTAGGACAAAATGGTGTTCGGGGTGTAGCGCAGTCTGGCTAGCGCACCTGGTTTGGGACCAGGGGGTCGAAGGTTCGAATCCTTTCACCCCGACTTGCCTTTAGAGAAGGGCACTTAACAAATATGGTTGAGTGCCTTATTTTTTTCAGGCTATCTAACGTCTTCTTTCTCGACAGGGCATAATAATCATTATTGCCTATCTTGGCGACTTTTTTTCACTTTCTAATTTCCCAAACTGTATAGAATATAGATAGGGAGGTCAGATGCAAAGTGAATTGCTTGGCAAATGGGAACTCTCTAACAACATGCTTGCAAAGAAGACAAGCAAGTTCCACGGGCCACTGGTGCGTAACCTTTGGCAACACAGTAGGTTAGATCTAAGTAACGCACATTTTTGAAAGGGACGCTATGAGCATTGATATTGGAATTGACCAAAATGACCGAAAGGAAATCGTCCAGGGACTTTCTCAATTACTCGCCGATACTTATTCGCTTTATCTTAAAACACACAATTTTCACTGGAACGTCACAGGGCCGATGTTTCAAACTCTTCACCTAATGTTTGAAGAGCATTACAACGAACTGGCCGTGGCCGTCGATGTGATTGCTGAAAGGATCCGATCACTTGGAGAGTATGCCCCAGGATCTTATTCACGCTTTACAGATCTTACTGCAATCAAGGAGGAGAATGGTGTCCCCAAGGCTGAACATATGGTTGCGCAATTGGTCGAAGATCACGAAACAGTTATCAAAACTGCTCGGAGTATCTTTCCTGCTGCCGATCAAGCCAATGATGAGTCGACTGCCGACCTTTTAACACAACGGATGCAAATCCATGAAAAAACTGCCTGGATGTTAAGGAGCCTCATTGAAAAAGAGTAGGCAGCAAGCAGTCTTGCCATACACGAAACACGAATCATCTAACAATACCTCACAGAGCCCATCCCCTACCATCAGGCGACGGGCTCTTTTTAGGCCTGCATTCTCATTTCACTATTATTCTCCCCTATATGGAAATATAAACACACCCTTTTAGGGTATTTTCTGTTGCCCTTTTTCACCATAAGTAGTGGCGCAAAAATCCTTATCTTCTCGGTCAATCTACTTGCAAGGAACTCTTCAGAAAGGTACAAAATCTCTTTCGTCACGAAGGGGATAATACCCCACGCGTAGAGACGATTTGAGCTCCGGCGGAACTCTAAACTTCTGCTAAATAATTTGAGAATATCAAAGATTAGCAAAAAATCTAAAGCATGGGTAAAAAGAGAGCCACGAAACTCTTCGTGGCTCTCTTTTTATTTTGTACCCTTTTAGGGAAATGTTCTACTTTGTTCTTTAAAAAATCCCCATAGCTGCCAAGCTATAACGAACAACCAGACCGGCAACAACAACACTCACAATACTCATGAGCTTAATGAGAATATTCAGGCTAGGACCTGAAGTGTCTTTAAATGGATCACCAACAGTGTCACCGACAACGGCCGCCTTATGAGCATCCGACCCTTTACCACCGTGGTGGTCAGCTTCGATATACTTCTTTGCGTTGTCCCATGATCCACCAGCGTTTGCCATAAAGACAGCAACACAGAAGCCACAGCTTAACGTTCCGACCAAAAGGCCAATCACACCACCAACCCCTAAAACAAGGCCAACGGCTAGTGGAGTTGCAAGTCCAAGAAGCGAAGGAAAAACCATTTCACGTTGGGCCGCCATAGTACTAATAGCAACAGGCCGTTCGTAGTCGGGTTTGTCGGTACCTTCCATAATTCCTGGCTTCTCTTGGAATTGACGACGGACTTCTTCGACCATACCTTGTGCAGCACGCCCAACAGCTTGCATTGTCATAGCACAGAAAACAAAAGTCGCCATACATCCAATAAAGATACCAACAAGAATCTTAGGATTCATAAGGGATGCGTCGTAGTAACGGGCAAAGTCTGGAATCGTCATTGACTCAAGGGCGACCGCTTCCAGGGTCGTCGTTGTCGACCCTCCTTCACCACTGGTAAGAACCAACTCAGGACGTGACTCTTTTTTACTTCCATCTAAAAGTGCACCAGAAATGCCAACAGAAGCACCAGACTTTGCTTCTAGATCGCTCCAAGCAGCTGTTCGGGTCGCTTCAGGAAAAAGCAAGTAAGAGGTACGACTTTTATCTTCATCAACTTTAACAAGGAGCTGATTATTTAGTTTATAAAGACCTGGCTCGGCTTCAGCAGTAATGGCACTATTGTCTGTTGCCCACATGTCGAACCCGTCTCGAACCGACTCCATATAAGCGGCCAAAAGAGCAAGGGCGGTCAACGCAGCTGAACCAATAGCAAAACCTTTACCCGTCGCAGCCGTTGTATTACCAAGACTATCAAGGGCATCTGTCCGCTCGCGAACAATAGGGTCAAGGCCAGACATTTCGGCGTTACCACCGGCGTTGTCGGCGATTGGACCATAAGCATCTGTTGCAAGGGTAATACCAAGGGTACTAAGCATACCGACCGCGGCAATACCGATACCATAGAGGCCAAGGGCAAAATATTCTGGCTCGACAAAGTTAAAGCCATTAGCAAAACCAAAAGCAGAAAGCATTCCAACACAAATAATAAGGACGGGGGCCCAAACCGATTTCATACCATCAGCGATACCACCGATGATCACTGTAGCTGATCCGGTAAGAGCTTGTTGGGCGACACCCTGGGTCGGTTTGTAT
>JALCBQ010000126.1:450-7292 GCA_028066335.1 Pirellulaceae bacterium | reverse complement strand
GGAGTGTTCAGCTGTGAAAAAATAACATCACTGGAAGCGATGGTATTCTCAGAATTATGAACGGGTTGAATCGTATGTGGTTTGGTCATCTCAGTCACCTGAGGATTACTTTTAGCGAGTCGGCTTTGGTACTCTTTTTGCCAACCTTTGTCGAGTGTAAAACCTTGAGGACCTTTCTCTTCTTGTATTGGCTGAATAAGTGCTGGAGGCTCCTCTTTTTGCAGAGTGGTTTTGACAAGACTTGTGTTCGTCGTTGGATTTTGTCCTTCCCAGTTGCCCAATGCGCCAAACGGATTGCGAGGTTTGATCTCTCTTTTTTCTCGAGTCTGGGGCGGTTGAGCTCTCTCGTCGGTTTTTTCTGTTTTTTCGGCAGCTTCGCTGGATAGAGAGTTTGCGAATTGATTCGTTGGAATCGCTTTGCCTGGTGCCGAACGAGAAAAGGTATCAATAGACTGTCTTGGTGTCGCCGCTGTTCCGGGGTTCATCCACCAGAGTTCCAGAGTTTTTCCGGCAAAAAGGCTACCTATGCCTAAAACGGCAAAAATTCCAAAGCTACGGAGTAGAGGCAAGGTTGTCGATCGCTTCATCGTGGCGATTCCTCGTTATACGTCTATGTCAACAATAAGAATTCAGGTTGCTATCCCACTCAACGAGCAAAAGGCAACAACGAAAATCTCCGCGCAAGTTGGGAGACATTTCCATTATCGAAAAGAGGGTGGCAGATACTGAGAAAATATAGCGATAAAGCGAAAAAAAATAGCTTTCATGATTTCTCTGTCTGTGTTGCTTGTTGGGGTGGTAGGGAGAGGGGGAGGTTCGTTACCCTTTACAGTGGGCTTGGGTTGTGGCTTATTCCTGTAGAGGGTTGTTTGGAATCACCTGGAAAAGAAACAAAAAAAGCCACCCTTTTCGGGCGGCTTTCGAGAGCTTGGATAAATAGAGGAAATAGGCAGAGAAGGCAGATTCTCGGCTATTTTTGATAATACTTTTCCATAAGGTTATGTTGAGAAATTCGTTGCGAGAGAGGGGCTTTTGTCTGAGCAGCTGGGGGCAGGTGGCGAATTTGGATTGAATCGCGGCCTAAAAGGTAGTCGGCAGAATTCCGGCTTATCATTTCATCTTTGGTGTTTGAGTATCTTGTCTGATAAAAGAGAGAGGGAGAGGTGTTTTGAGCAACTGGCAGAATATTAAGCTCTTTTGTGTAAGGTCGGAGGGGGGGAAAACGCCAAGGGCTGTGATAGTCGGTCATTTGACGTTGCGAGTAGATACCAATCCAGTGATAGGTATAAAGAGGGGGAACCGGGAACTTATAGCTTCCTTGGCAGTTGCAATTAAAAAAGGGATCGAGTCCTTCTGCATCTCGGCGATTACGTCGCTTTTTACCACAGCGACCACAGGAGTTGCAACTATCGCACGTTCCACAACTATCATGGCCATCGATGTGAACCACTTCTGGAATAACGACCTCTTGGAGATCTTGGGCGCAAAGGGTCGAAGGAAGAGAGAACAAAGAGCAACTAATAAGGCATAGGCTCAGGAGGATACCACACTTCATGAGAAATTCACCCACTCAATTAAAAGGGGAAAAGGAGGCCAATAGCCTACTATATACGTATTAGTGGCATCGGATATTTTTTCTCACAAAAGAGAGAGAAACTTTGGCAAAATTGCCGCCAATTTGGGCTGTAGGGGATATCGCTGGTAAGCTGTACTGATTGCGGGGAGGTTTTTGGTGAGGCCTTTGGCTTTTAGAGCATAAGGCTCTCAATTAAAAGGCGGAGCTTACGCATTTCTGCCATGTGGTCGGTGTTTGGGAGAGGGATTTGGTGAATGGAAAGGGCACCTTGGTAATTTTCTTGTCGTAAAAGGGTAACAAGGTGGCCGTAATCAACGATTCCTTTTCCAATTTTGACTTGCAACTCTTTTTTCGTTGTATCACGAAGGCGGACATGGTGGACATATGGGATAAGCTTTTCGTAATTTTGTGGCCCCTTCGGGTGACAAATATAGTGACTAGGGTCAAGGCAAACGCCGAGCTCTTCAATATTGTTGCACAGAACCATAAGGGTGTCGGGATCTTCGGACATGCGGCCGACTTCGTTGTGGACACTGACACGGACACCATCTTTTGAGCCGATTTGTACGAGTTGTTTAAGCCGTTCGACCTCTTCGTTAAAAGGGGTCCCTAGTTCGGACGATCGGACAATTAGGGTGGCGACTTTAGTTGCTCGTGCAAGGCGGCATACCGATTCGAATTGTTCAAGATAGAGAGGGAAGTCGACTGGAGAATCAAAACTGTAGGCGACAACATCAAGGCGTCGGGTATTTTGACAAGTGACGATCGCCTCGGTGAGGTTTTCATGAACCTGGGAGGGGCGTAAATGGTTTTGGTGTTCATGAATCGCTATTTCGACGGTAGAAAACTCAAGGTCGATAAGCTTTTGAAAGGCGCTGTCGAGGGGCAGGTGCGAAAAACATTCCGACGATACGGTAACCAGCACGGGTCTTCCTCCTTGAGTAGATAATATGGGAATCGAGGTTCCGCTTTTATGAGTTGGGTCAATAAATTCACAGGCAGAAGGTGGTTAAGCCAGTAGGCAATACCTTCTGCTGAAGAAGATGGGGTATGAAGATCGTTCTTTCGGACGACGCAATAACTTATTTTTTTCAGGACTTTGTATGTCTTGGCTACCTTTGCAAGCCGTTGTGCAAAAGGGAGGTGATCAGCTCCGGCAATGCAGATTTGGGTCCAGCTGTTATTGACTATAAACCGAAAACTTATTCTGCTAAAATAGTTGTTTGTTAATCCAAATGACTGTGGTGAAAAAAGTGTGGTGAAAAAAGAAATTAAGGGGAATCCCCTTTTTCTCGACCTAAAAATCGGACATTGGACTATCTGAAGAGGTAATATATACGATGGTCGCTATTTCGGGAATATGACTTTCCCAAGGCGACAGAGGATTTTGATTGCCTGGTCGTTGATGAGCCAGGGCGACCTACTTTTATTATGAAAATTTCTACATTCTAGAGAAACGACAGAGGATAAAATGGACGAAAAAAGAACGCAAGCAGCACCAGTAGCGCAGCCTGTACATGGTGGCCCCCAGCCTGGCTATTACCAACCACCAAAGCCGAGTTTTTTCAGCCGTCTGTTAAGTAAAATCTCCTGGATCGGCTTTGCCTTTTGTGCCTTTTCATTAATTGGGCTGAGTATCGCTTTTAGTGACTATTTTGATAAAACGGGTGGTATTCAAGAGAAACACTATGCAGGCGGAGACTATTCGACCGAAAAAATCGCGATTATCTCGTTGGAGGGGATGATTACAAGTGGCGAAGGCTTCGTTAAAAAACAGATCGAACGAGTCCGAAAAGACAAGAATATTAAAGCGATTGTCCTAAGGGTCGACTCTCCTGGTGGGACGGTCAGTGGATCGGACTTTATTTACCACCACTTGAAAAAGCTTAAAGAAGAAAAAGGGGTGCCCGTCGTCGTCAGTATGGGGAGCATGGCCGCAAGTGGAGGGTATTATGTCTCTATGGTTGTCGGTGATCAACAAGAGGCGATCTTTGCCGAGCCAACAACGATTACAGGATCGATTGGGGTTATTATTCCACACTATGATATTTCGGGTCTTATGAAAAAACTTGAGATCAAAGACGATTCGATTAAAAGCCATCCCAGGAAACAAATTCTTTCAATGACTCAAGAGATGCCCGAGGATCATCGTCAGCTCATTCAGGCCTACATTGATGAATCACTCGTCGACTTTAAAAATATCGTCAAGGCTGGACGTCCCGCCTTCCGTGAAGGTGGGGCTGTCGAGGGAAAAACTCTGGACGATCTGGCAACGGGGGAGATTTTTTCTTCTAAAATGGCGCTCAAATATGGTCTTGTCGACAAGATCGGTTATCTTGAAGACGCAGTCGATCGGGCTGCCGAGCTTGCCAATGTTAATGTCTCTGATGTTCGTGTTGTCCGGTTTGAGGGGCCTCCCTCAATTTTTGGAGTCATGGGGATGGCCGAGCCGAGCTATCCAACCGAGGCAAACTCACAAACGATGCTCGAACTGGCAACTCCGAAGGCATATTATATGTTCACAATGGCACCGCTGTGGTTAGACAGTTTTAAAACGGTCGACCTCCTTGCGAAATAGGTGGCTCATTTGTCAGCAATGATCTATATAAAGGGGCCATTTATGGCCCCTTTTTTTGTGAAGGTATGCCGGAGAGGTTTTTGGGAATTGGTTGTTTTGCCAATCGACATTTGGTATATTTCCCAAAGATTTTGAAGTGGCAGGCCAAGGGGCAAAAAGATTTTTGTCTGTTTTAAGGCATAAAAGGGGGATGACATGGTAAGGTTCGTTGTAGCAATTCTTTCAGCTGGTGTTGCTGTCTTTATGTTCGGGTTTTGTTATTGGGGGCTAAGCCCCCTTGTGAATAATACACTTTCTGAGTACCAGGGCAAAGATCACGCCGCCGTTCAACAGTCTCTGCTAGAGACCTTTCCAGAAAAAGGGACATACATGATCCCTTTTGTCCCCGAGGATTATACAGAGTGGAAAGAACTCATGAAATCAGGACCGACCGCCATGGTCCATCTGACCTCCACAGAAGGTGGGGAAGAAAATTTGGCTTTGGGGTTTCTGCTAACGATAGTTACTGCCTTCTTCCTAGCTGTCGTTCTCGTAAAGATCGGCAGCCGTTGCGGTGTGTGGGAAAAGGCCCAAATTCTGTTTCTGGCTGCTTTCTCGATTTCTTTCTTGGATAATGGAAACGACTGGATCTTCTGGAATTACGATTCCTCATGGGTAATGTTAAACCTCGTCTACCAAGCTCTCGCCTCGGCAATTTATGCCGTGGTGTTATCTTTGATTTTAGGTTCTTCCGCAACGACTCTTGGAAAGAAAGATGAGTGCCAGGCTAAGCAGAGGACTCCCCAAATAGAGGGCCCATAGCCATTGACAAAACAGGACAGAATCGCAAAAAGATCTCCCCCTCGTTGCCTCTGTCTTTTATTCGCTGTCTTTTATTCGCTTTGTCTAAAGCCCTTTGGTCTGATTCTAGTTTTGAGAGATCGCTTCGGTGTAAAAGCGATATAACGTGTTCTGCGGGATGAAATAGGTCCGGGCTCGGCTATGCCGTGCGATATTCAACCCGACAAAATTACCCGAAAGGTCAAAGACAGGACTACCACAGTTGGCCGACTCAATAGCGCCGTCATGGCAGACAACGGTCGAAAAACCGTCACGACGGAGACTTTTCCCCCCTTTAAATCTATCGGCAACATGTCGAGAAGGGGGCTCGGGGGTAAAGCCGAGCTTGACCGAAACGGTCTCTTTTTGGCCATCGCGACTGACAACAGCCGTTATGGTATCGAATGGGTATTTGGTCCCAATATAATTGATCATCTCTTGTGTTCGGGAAAACTTTTTCTTGTCAATGCGCAAAACCTGATCTCCTGTTTTCAGGCCGGCCGCTTCGGCAGGGCCATCTTCGAGAACCTCGAGCAAAATCGCTCCCTCCTTCTCCGTTAAAGAGACACCCATACGGGCGCGGCTCTGTGAAAGAGGGGAGGTAAAGCGGTTGCTTCCCAGCACACTCACTTTTCCATCTCCTGAGGGGTCAGGGGTTAGCAATAGTGTCCCTTTGGGGGGAAGTGGTAGCGCTGTTGAGAGGTCATTGAGGACAATACCCTCTGAGTTCGTAAACGAAGCACTTATCAGAACAAGGTCGTCGGTTCGACTACGATAGACGACTTTTCCCTTGAGGGTAGTTGTGTCGCTGAGGGTTAGAGAGGGATTGTCGCCGACGAGTGAGTTTTTGCTTAGGAGGTATTGGTTGCCCAAAATCCGAACTCCCAACGCCCGTTTTGTCTCTCCTTCAATTTTACTGCGAATTGTAACGATTGAGTCGTCAAGAGATGATTCGAGATCGGTAAACTGCTGTGGTAAATCGGCGAGCTCGGCGATTGCCGTTGGCTTTTGAGGATCTTTGTTACCTCCTTTGACTACCGCCGGTGTCTCCTCCGCTTCAGAAGCAGGGAGATGAATCTGAACCGTTTTGGTTCGGCCGCTTTCTCGGTCGACCGAAAGGTCTAATCCTTTCGGGCGCCTCAGTGTTTGGTAAAGGTATTGTTCATAAAGTTGTTCTGGAGACCGGATCGACATTTTTCCCAATTTTCGAATCGTCTGTCCAACTTTTAGGCCACTTTTTTCGGCGAGGCTCCCCTCTTTAACGGTGGTTACAACGACGCTACGTCGGTCCCGCCCTCTTCGAGTGGAAAGACCGAGTTCCGGAATTCCAGAAAAGTTGTCGCCGGCACGAAAGCGTTTTGGTTTTTGAAGCTGATCCCAACATGCGCGAAATGTATCGATAGGAACTTCATAGTTATGTAGAAGTGACCAGTCAATGCGGCTATGGATACCGATAACACGTCCCTGGAGATCAAAAAGAGGCCCCCCCGAATCACCCGGTTCCATTAGGCAGGTCGATTGAAACATGCCGTTTTTGTTAAGCACAGGTGAGGCGATTCGTCCAAAACGGACCATCGCTCCCCGCTTTTGGGTATAGCGACCAGGGTGGCTAATACCAATACATGGCTGGTTCTCAACAAGATCGGCCGAGTGACCCATCTCGGCAAAAGGCCAGGTTCCTTTGTCGGTAATTTGAATAAGGGCGCAGTCGATTCTCTCACTAAGACCGACCCCTTTTCCCGAAAAGACACGTCCATCAGCGAGACGAATTTTATACCTTCGACCTGGTTCAATTGCATGCCCTGCCGTTAATACAGCCCCCTCTGCCGAAACGATAACGCCACTAAAGCCACTTCGCCCATCGGTGAC
>JALCBQ010000126.1:0-440 GCA_028066335.1 Pirellulaceae bacterium | reverse complement strand
TCGGTGACAGCGACCGAGGCGGGGAGGGCTTTGGCAAGAGCTGCGTCAATCTGATCCTGAAGAGCGTGGTGATCAAAGTCATCGGCGTAGAGAGAAACATCGGCCGAAAGAGAGCCGAGCAGAACAAGCAGAAAAACGAACTCGATAATAGGGTTCTGAGGCTTTAAGACATTTTTTGAACGGTTTGAGACTCTTAATAAAGTCTCTTTGAGGGTGTGCCCAAGCGATTGGATCATAAGTCTACCTTTTCTTGTACGGTTCTCTTTGTTTTTTCCCAGACGGAGGAAGGGGCTATCGCTGAGGTTCAATTCATTGCCTCAACCTTTTTAACATACCAAAGAGAGAAAAGGTTGTCCACTTTTAGAGAAGAATTGGGAGATTTGGCAAAATGGCCAAAATCGAAGGAGAAGAGGAGAATCAGCGAAAACGAGAGAGCGTTT
>JALCBQ010000125.1 GCA_028066335.1 Pirellulaceae bacterium | reverse complement strand
CAATGGAACCAACACTGTTTTTCGAATGATCATTGATTTCTTACCTACAATACGAAACAACCCCTCTACTATTTCGGCTCTTCATGGTAAAAAATGAGCTCTTTCCTTTTTTGTTTTGCTATCACGAAATACTGGCATATTTTACCCAAAACCCTCTCTTGGAACCTTTGTCCTCCATAGAAAAAGACCATCTCAGCAAACGACACGTATGACTCATAACTTTTCTCTCGAAGACTCTCAATGGCTCACCAGCCCAGAGGCAGCAGACTACCTGCAGTATCTTCAAGAAAATGCCTCCCTTAAGCCAACGACCCTCGTTACCCGTCTTCGGAAAAGGCTCTCCCCTTCTCGAACTCACCTGCTTCTCGAACTTTTTGAGCTTCGCCAACGTGCTGCTATGAAGTTCGGCACATTGGCCAATAAACTCTTTTTTACCCGCAAAGCTTACGAGCAAGCCTCTTCTTTGAATATCTCGGCCCATAAAGCTGACCGCTTTACGAACCAACCGAGTGTCGCTGATCTCTGCTGTGGCATTGGGGGTGACTTATTAGCTCTTCAAAAAGTAGCCCCGGTTACAGGTATTGATCTTGACCAGGCGATTCTCCATCTAACGCAAGAAAACAGTAAAATTGCAGCAAACGATCAACCAACTGACTCTCCTCCTAACTTTATTTGCCAAAATGTTGCCCAAGTCGATCTGACGAGTTTTTCCTCGTGGCACCTCGATCCAGATCGACGTGTCCAGTCAACAAGGACGATTTCACTCGCCGCCTACGACCCCCAAGAAGAAATAATCCGGCAAATGTTGGCTCAGAACCCTCATGGTGGAGTCAAGGTCGCACCAGCTTGCCAAATCCCAGATGATTGGAAAGAAGAGACAGAACGACACTGGATCGGTGAGCATAAAGAATGTAAACAACAAATCCTCTGGTTTGGTGACTTGGCCAAAGGAATTGGGAGAAAAACATTAACTATTTTTACGAATACCTCTAGCGGTGGCCTGGCTTCCGAGACGACCCTCAGCCTCCCCTCTTTTGAAGAAGTTCCTGCCATCGCAGAGAACATTGGAGAATACCTCTTTGATCCCCATTCGGTCATTACCGCTTCCCATTCGCTCAACACGCTATCCCATCAATACGGGCTAAGCCGGATCGATGCAGAGTCATCTTACCTTACCGGTGAGAGACCAAACTCTCCTGAGGGACGATTCTTTGGACTTACCCCCTTTCGTATCAAGGAAGTTTTTCCTTTCAAGGAAGGTCTTATCAAAACCTATCTCAAGACGAATAAAATCGGCCTGTTCGAGATAAAAAAACGGGGAGTTTCGGTCGAGCCCCATAAATTGCTCAAAAAGTTCAAAAACGAACATCCTCCTCAAAAGAGCCTCCTCATCTCCTCGTTTGGGAAAAAAAGCGTTGCTATCCTTGCCCAGCGGGTCGACCACCCCTGAGATGACCAGAACATTCTAACACCTGTGGCCTTTCTTCCCGTGTTTTCCCTTTTAGGGTAATCCACCTTAGAAAGCCAAAGAAATTTCTCTAAAGACTAATCCTCTCCTCACTCAAGACGGCCCCTTTTGCTCATTTAGTCTTTTTGTTCCTCTAGCACAACAAGTGGCATTAAAAGGGAGTTGAGAAATAATAAACCTTTGTTAGAAGAGAATGTAAAGCACCGCCAGGAACAAGTGCCACCTCTTCCCACAGACTATTCATTCCACGTTTGTTTCTAATAAAAAAACAGCCTTGGTAGCCCAAGGCCACCAAAGCCGTTTCTTTGTGAAGAAATCAGTCGGTTTCTCCTACTTCCGGAAAACTGTGTTACCCGTCTTCTGGCGAAGAAACCTCTGTAGCCTAATTTTCGTCGGTGCCAAGGAGTTTCTCTTCTACCTTGTCCGCCTGCCAGGCGACAGCTGTTAAAACACGAGTCACTTCCAATATATCAACCGTTTCTGCAAGTTGGTTCGCCTGAACGACGACTTGTTCGCCCCCTTCACTTTTCTTAAAGGCGAAGGCGCCGTGGATCATTTGCATGTTATAACGGAGTAGTAGCGGAGCGTTTTTTTCGGTCGCTGGCCCACAAACTGAGGTATAAGAAATAATTTGATGCCCCTGTTTATCCTTTCTTCCAAACTCGATCGTAACCAACTGTTTTCGCAAGGACCCAAGAGGTAAAATGACTTGCCACTGGTCCTTAGTGACTTCATTAATTTGATACTTGTTAGCCACAATAACGGAACGGACAATCTCTCGCGGATCGCCTACGATAGCGCCAGCCGACTCTAGCTCTGCAAAATCCAATTCACCACTGGTGCCCGAAGCCCCGACAGCTGCTCCCTGAAGATTTGTCGCAGAGGTGTGTCCCGCCACTGTCCCTTGTGATGTTTGTTGTGGTGGTCCCTGTTGAACAGGGCCTTGCTGAGCCTGGCCATGTTGCCCATGCATTGCTTGTTGGATCATCCCTGGCATCATCATGCCAAATCCGGCTCCCATGCCCATACCCATAGCATTGCCCCCTGTGCCCCCTTCATTCTCAGCCATTTTAGACATACTATTGGCCGCTTGATACATCGTAAAGGCTTGTAAGTTTCCGATGGCTCCCATTGAGCTTCGGGCATCGATTGCCTTTTGTACTTCGTCGGGTGGCGTGATCGAATTGATAAAAAAGTCGGCCAACTCAAGTCCGTATTTGCTGAACTCTTCACCCACTTTGATACGAGTTCCCGCAGCAATCTCATCAAATTTTTCGGGCAGATCCAAAATGTTTATTTTCAACGTTCCCAGTAGATCAGTCATTCGTGCAACGATAAGATCTTTGAGGAAAGAGCTGATTTCGTCGGTCGTATATTTCCCTTGGGTACCGACTAATGTGTTGATTAACAAAGAGGAGTCGGTTACCCGAAACGAATATTTTCCAAAACTACGTAACCGAATAAGGCCAAATTCGCTATCACGTAACGTAATTGGCTGCCGGGTTCCCCATTTTTGATCTAAAAACGTCTGTTTACCAATGAAATAGACCGAGGCCTGGAACGGAGATTTTTCCCAAGGAATCGTTAACAGGCGAGTCAAAATCGGAACATTTGCCGTCGTTAGCGTATACCTCCCCGGACCAAACGTGTCCATTGCCTTTCCGTCACGGAAAAAAACGGCCTCCTGGTTTTGCTGAACGATCAATTGGGCCCCCATTTTGATATCGGCCGAACCACTGGCTGGTATTCGGTGAACCAACGAACGGTTTGACTCATCAAAATAATCGAGTACCTCTAAACGAATTCCCATGGTGTATTATCCTTTTGTATCTTTGGGTATGGGGAAATTTCTTTTCTGAGTTTGTCTTACAAAAATAAAAACCGACAACACGAACATTCGGCTTACAATAACTGGTATTCTTATCCATAACTAGACGGAATCGGAAAGACCTACCAAGATCGCCCGCCGTCCCTCGAACTGTCGTTCTAACTCTTCAATACTCCTATGAAGTGAACTCAACGCCTCAATAAGGTGGTCGGGGCTTCGGGTCATTTCTCGAACCTGGGAATGAAAAACGCCGATCCCTTCAACAACTTTTTGATCGTGGTCGTAGATTGACGACAACTCTTCTTCACCGACTCGTACAAAATCAAAAAAACCACTATAGCCACCCATTGCTCCACTGATTTTTCCACGTAAGCGGTCAATCTTTGTGCGTAGCCGTTCGGCCTTTGGCAGTGCTGAAAGTTGGCCAAGGTCGACCAGCTCTTGTAACGATTGATCGATAAGGCTTTTGGCCTGTTCTAATTTTTCGACCATAAAGGCACGCAACAGGCTGTCACTTTCGCGGCGATATTCTTTTTCTAAGTAACCACGAAACCCCGGAATATATCGCAAAACGGACTCAACAATGTTCCGGTTTTCGGCATGATTTGCAGGATCGGGCATGTTATTTCTCCTTACCATAATTTAAATGAAATGACCTCCAAATCGCTCTGGTATGAAATGTCGTCATTTGCTACAGTTCGCCAGCGGGCTAAGTAACGCCCCTTTTGTAGTTTGTTGTCATTACAATGACAAGAAGGCCCTACCCAACCCAAAGGTACCTCTTTTCTCAAAATAAGGCGCTTTCACTTACAATTCTCCACTTTTTGTAGATCTAGGCCCCCTTGGTTATAGACGATTTTACCTAAATATTCCAATGACAAGTCGACAAAAGTCCATGATTCGTCCCCTCTCTGTCCTCATAACACTCTGCTGCTGTTTGTTATTATCAAGTGGCGGTTGCGCGAGCGGTCCCTTTGCAGAACTTGATAACTATAACCCCCTGGTGCTTGATGACACAACATACGACGATACCTATGGTTCAACGCCAGAGGACCAACTTCAGCAAATACGAGAAATCGCTGACAATGGGAGCAAACTATCTGAACTTCAAAAGAATGAATTATCGAACCAAATTTTAAACCGTCTTTCCCAAGAAGAGAGCTACATAATTCGGCTAGAGCTCACCAAGGTACTCAAAAGTCTCTATTCTGCCCCCGCAATTCAGGCTCTGAGCAAATCATCAGAGGACACTCACCCCGAAGTCCGCCAAGCTGCCTGCCGTGTCTGGGAGGTGTGGAAAGGTCCTCAGGCAACCCAAGCTCTAGCGACAATTCTCGGCAGTGATAGCAACAACGATGTCCGCGTTCAGGCAGCCAAAAGTTTGGGGAAACTAAGAAACCAACAATCGATCGAGGCCCTTGCTCTCGCACTCGATGACCCCGACCCTGCCCTACAATATCGAGCGATTGAATCTCTAAAAACAATTACAGGTCAACAGACAAACAGTGTCAAAGATTGGAAAAATTACGCCCAATCAGGTCAACTTACCCCAACTCAACAGACGGCAGCAAACTGGAGCAATCCGTTTGGACTCCTCTGGGACTAATCTGCCAGAAAAGCTTCTAGCTGACAAAATAATATAGGGTCTTACACATTGGCTTCTTCTGTACACTCTCCACACCTCTTGATCGCCTCCGTGTTTCTGCATGAGAATTTCTAACGATTCTTTCGATATCTAGGCAGAAGTTAAAACAGCATTTTTTTGGGTAGACGAACACTCTTTTGGGATCACTCTCTCAATTCTCCGATAAGCAGAGAACCCATAAATCACGGCTCATAAATACCCCTCTTTTAGATATTTTCAAAAGCTACAGGAAGTACCCTCCCCTATTATTAGCAAAAAAGTTTGGGGAATTATTTAGAATTCCTTTTATTTCATGCAGAGAGAACTTGCCCTAGCCTTAAAAAAAAATTACATTTCTTTAAGTAAGACTCTCAAAAAACCAAAGTGCTTATCCCACTTATCGTTACGACGATGGTAATCTAGAGACCTCTATCCTTGCTTAGCTACTAATGACACCCAACTTGAGACTTAACTTGTAAAAATATGAAGCCGATCCGTTTTACTGAAAAGCTTGCTGATATGTTTAGCCTTGCTGGAAAACTGGCAAAGCAGACTAGTGCCGATGCGCTTTTGGTATTATTGGAGAGGCCAACAAACTGGTCAGAACTTCTCAAAATTTCGTCAAAATCTCAGCAGCTCATCGTCGCTTTCGATTCAGAAGAACACCTCGCCGATGCCAAAGAGGCCGGTCTGACAACCCTTCTGCTCGACATGCCTGAGGCACCCGTTTACGACAAATTAACCCAGGCTTTGTTGCAAAGTGTCGGTGAAGAAATCCTCGCTCCCGGGGCAACGGTCGTTGCTATTTATAGTGGATTTGACGCTGATATACTAGACTCGATTAGCCATATACGTCTTACCGATCACCTTGGTCGACTCACCTCAAAAGACCTTCAGCAGCTCAGCACAAACGTCCCATTAGATACCCTCAAAGTAGTTGTCGATCTCGCTATCGATATAGGGCGAGAAGGGCGAGAGGGGAAAAGTGTTGGCACCCTTTTTGTTGTCGGCGATTCACGAAAAGTCAATAAAGAGTGCGAGACAATGGGCTTTGACCCCATGCGTGGGTATAAGCGAAAAGAACGCGATCTCCACGACCCAAGGGTTCGCGAAGGGATTAAAGAACTTGCCATTTTGGACGGTGCATTTATCGTTTCAACCGAGGGTGTCGTCGAACGCTCCTGCCAAAGAATCCAGGCTCAATCGGCGCATCTTACCCTCAGTAAAGGACTTGGGACTCGCCACTGGGCTGCCGCTGCCATTAGTAAAACGACCAATGCCATCTCGGTCGCTGTTAGCGAATCGAATGGAACGGTCCGGATTTTCTCAGAAGGGGAGGTCATTTTACGGATTGAGCCTTTCCGACGAGCCATAAAATGGCGAGATTTCGAGTATGAACCCCCCCACGTCGACGACGATTAACTCTCTCTTAACTCTCTCTCGTAAAGCGACTTCTGCCACCCCCAATTGCCACCTTTCACTAAGACGATTACCCCTGATAGTGCTAGAAAAAGTGGCCAATTTTTCGCAAAAAGTCCCCCATTTCTTTCCCAAAAGGGACTCAAAGAGCCCCCTTCTTAAAGAAACAGCCTCTAAAATGGTCCCTCTCTTTTTCTTATCGTAAAAATGGAGGGCCTCAGGCAAAAAGGGCCTTTATTAAAAATAGAAAAGAGGTGAGGTCGACAAAGTGGCCGATCGATTCATGCCCGATCGACCCTACGAACTATTCGCCTGAAACAATATACCCAATCGGGTAATCAGGGCCCCCAGAAGGAGGTACCCTAAAACGACCTGCACCATCACATAAAAATAGCCAAGAAAGGAAAGGATCGGAGTCTCAGGATCCAAAACAGGGGTCACATCACCGAATCCTAACGTCGTCATCGTCACGACCGAAAAATAGAGCGCCCTGACGAATTTATGCCGACTGCTAAAGACCACACCCTCTGATTGAATTTCAGTGGCACCTTCGGTCACCACAGGTTCTTCGTGTTTTCCAAAATCCAGGTTCGTTAAAATAGTATTACCACTCTCCGAGGTACCGTAATAGATCGCCGCAAAGGCGAACGAGCAAAGAAGAAAAGCGGCAAGAACATGTTTCGTCGATTTTCCATAGTCGCTCGTTAACAAAATAAACCCGACGACTTCAGCCCGCATCCACTCTATCACCGATTCTACCAACGATCGTTTTGTCTGGACCCTCTTTTTCTTTTTGACAAGTAAAGGCTGCTCAGAAGCCGGAACCGATTCAACTTTAAAGATCAATAAAAGAAATGCAACGATCGGCAAAGCCCCGGCGATCAACAATGAAAAGATAAAAATCGATTTTGTAATGAGAAGGAGTGGAAGTAATAAAATCCCGAACCGTTTCCAAAAATATTCCGATCGTAGTAGATTTTTTACACCTATCTTTAGGGCTGGTATCTCCTCTTCCCAATGTCTTCGCCGGATGTTGTATTCGAGGGCCGTCTTTAGCTTCGGCTCGATACGTGCCGCATCTAGGG